>JBKJOI010000816.1:0-4621 GCA_046595695.1 Haliangiales bacterium
GCCAACGACGGTGACATGGTCCACTTCGACCTCGCCTTCTCGTCGCCCACCGACCTCCTAATCTTCGACTCAAACGTCTTCGTGGTCTCGACCATCGACGGCGTCGGCACCACGGGCATCACCACGTGGAAGGACTGGGTCCACTTCCCCGAGGCGGGCCGCTACTACGTCGTGACCCACGACGCCACGACCCCGGCGCAGCCCGCCGAGCTCACCATCACCTCGGCGTGGACCGCGGTGACCCCGACGCCGCTCGTCGTGGGCACGCCGGTCGACGACGCGGCGTTCTCGGCGCTCGGCGCCAGCTGGTTCACCCTCGACCCGGCCGCGGCCTTCTGGCTCGCGTTCAACGCCGGCGCGACCAACTTCGGCGGCACCGTGAAGGTCGACTTCTACGACCAGGCCGTGCGCGGCCGGCCCGACACCGACATCCTCAAGAAGTTCGGCTTCACCTTCCTGGCCAACGGCACCCAGACGTTCGGGCGCATCGGCTTCGGCGAGACCACCAAGTACCTGGTGCGGGTCACCGACGCGGCCACCACGCTGGCCTCACCCACCTTCGATCTGAGCGTGGCGGCGCGTGTCTTCATCGATCTCGGCACGGTCACCCCGGCCATGCCGCAGAGCCGCACCGGCGAGACGGTCGCCGCGTCCTCGCGCAAGTTCTACTTCGTGCGTGGCGTCAGCCCCGACGGCGTCACCATCCGGGTCACCGGCACGGGCGGCTTCAATCCGATCGTGCAGCGCCTGGGGGCCACCGAGAACATCCTCGCCACGCTCAACGCCACCGGCGTCGACGGCGTCGAGACCCTCTCGGTCGCGATCGGCACCGTGACCTTCGTCGCCTTTGCGGTCAGCGGCGACGCGGCCACCGGCGGCACGTACAACGTGGCGGTCACCGCGGTGACGCCGAAGCCCTTCGTCGTCACCTCCGGGACGCTCGCGCTGAACGACGCGTGCAGCGGCGGCGCCGTGCTGGCGCAGCACGTGGACGGCACCGCCAACGGCTTCCTGGGTGACGAGGCGTTCGCCGACGCGCAGACGGTGCCGTTCGCCTTCTCGCTGTTCGGCGACGCCGTGACCACGTTCCACGTCAGCGCCAACGGCTGGATCACGTTCGCGGCGACCGAGCCGGTCTCCTCGGACTTCTCGAACGACCCGATCCCGAGCGCGCTCGGCGCGAACGGCATCGTGGCGCCCTACTGGGACGACCTGGCCGAGATCGTCATGTGCCGCAAGGACACGGCGGACTCGGTGACCGTGCAGTGGACCGGCGAGTTGTTCACCGGAGCCCCGCCCGGACTGGCGGTCTCGTTCCAGGTGGTCTTCCACAATACCGGCGTGATCGACTTCATCTACGGCTCCGGCCAGGTCGCCAACGGCGCCAGCGCCTCGGTCGGCGCCGAGAACACCGCCGGCCTGTTCGGGCAGCAGCTGGTGTTCAACCAGGCTGCCACGATCCTGCCGAGCACGTCGCGCACGCTGACGCCCATGCCGTAGGCAGCACGCTCCGGCTGGCTCCGCCAGCTTCCTCTCTTCTCATCCAAGGCTACAGCTCCCCCCCGCACGGCTCTACGCTCGTAGACCGTACGGGGGTTTCTACGTGCACGGGGCGCACTACGAGAAGGGCCAGACGCACTTCGACTCGTGTGCGGACTCGAACCATGTCTCGGTGATTCGCGCCGACCCGTGAGCTGAGAGGTGGGCGTGGCGTCAGCGGCGCGCGAGCACGTAGGCGCGTCGGGTCGGGTGCTCTTCGGGGTACGGCTTGCGCCACCGCGAGCTCGTAGAAATAGCAGTCGATCGACACCTGCGCGTGCCACCACTCGTCGAGGTGCACCACCTCGGCGCCGAGGTGGAACGACAGCAGCAGCCAGCGCCGGGTGCGAGCGCGCCGTGGAACGAGCCGGCGACGCGCGCGAGGTCCTCCTGCGGCAGGTGGACGATCGAGTAGAAGGCGACGCTGCCGGCGAGCCCGCGCTCGCCCAGCTCCAGCATGTCGCCGGCCTCGAACTCGAGGCCCGGGTGGTGCGTGCGCGCGAGCGCGACCATCTCGGGCGACAGATCGAGCCCCGCCGCCTGGCCGCGGCGCGCGCTCAGGTAGGCCGCGACGTGGCCGGGGCCGCAGCCGACGTCGAGCGCGCGGCCGTGCCCGACCGTCATGGTCACGAAGCTGTCGAGGAGCGCGCGATCGAGCAGCTTGTGGTCGAGCTCGTGGAGGAAGCAGCGGGCATATTCGGGCGCCACCAGGTCGTAGGTGCGGCGGACTTCTGCGGGAGCGGACATCGCGGCGAGATCATAACGCGGCGCGGGATCGCCTCGACCGGCTGCAGCGTCGCGATCACCAGGCCGACCGCGGCGCCGAGGCTGGTGGAGATCGTGACCACGAGCCCGAACGACGCGTCCATCGCGAGCGCCACGAGCAGCCCGGCGATCACCCCGTAACAAAACGGCCCGGTGTGCTGTAGCGCGTGCCTCCATGCGGTCTCGCGGCGTCGGACGGTAATCGCGTAGATAGGCTCGGTCTGGTCGGTAGGCTCGCTCTGCATGACGCGCCTGCCGTGCAGAAGCCGTGCCGGCAGGTCGGAGGTACGCGTCTTGCTAATGAATGACGCATGCCCGCACGAGCCCTCAGCACTGGGTCGCTCACCTTCGGCCTGGTGAGCGTGCCCATCAAGCTCTACTCGACCAACGAGACCAAGGAGCACGTGGGGTTCCACTGGCTGCACGAGAAGTGCGGCGGTCGCGTGAAGAGCCAGTACTACTGCCCCAAGGACGACGTCGTGGTGCCGCGCGACGAGCTGGTGCGCGGCTACGAGGTCTCGAAGGGCAAGTTCGTGCAGGTGAGCGCCGAGGAGCTCGCCGAGACCAAGGTCGATCCGCGCGACGCCGTCGAGATCGTGGAGTTCGTCCCCGACGGCAGCGTGAGTTTGCTGCTCTTCGATCGCGCGTACTACCTGGCGCCCGGCAAGGGCGGCGAGAAGGCCTACGCGCTGCTCGCCGAGTCGATGAAGCGCAAGCAGCGCGTCGCGATCGCGCGCTACGCGGCGCGCGGCCAGGAGCACGTCGTGGCCATCCGCAACGACGACGACCTGCTGGTCATGCACCAGCTGCGCGACGTCGAGGAGGTGAAACCGGCCAGCGAAATCCCCGTCCCGCACACGAATGTGACCGACAAGGAGCTGAAGCTGGCGGACCAGCTCATCGACTCCACGTCGGTGGACAGCTTCGATCCGAAGCAGTTCCACGACGAGGTGCGGCGGCGCACGAAGGCGCTCATCGAGAAGAAGGTCGAGCGCGGCCAGGTGCGCGCCCCGAAGGGGGAGGAGGCGGCCGGCGCCGCGACGTCAGGGAAGATCATCGATCTCATGGCCGCGCTTCAGGCCAGCCTGGGCCAGGCCAGCCTGCGCCAGGCCAGCCTGGGCAAGGCGAGCCCGGGCAAGGGGAGCGGCACCAAGAAGGCCGCGCGTCGTGCGCCGGCCCGCGGCGGCACGAGCGTGAACCCGCGCCGGAAGGCGGCCTCGCGCAGCTGAGCGGGTCGAGCGGGCTGAGCGGGCTGAGGGCTGTGGCCGGCGCGCTCAGTGAGCGGTACGGCCACGTGCCCGCGCGTGTGCATCGCGCGGATCGGCCCGAAGCGTGCTCCGTCCGGAGCTGCCGTTCTGTTTCGGGAGTGGCGCGCGCTCACCGACAAAGCGTCCGCCCCCGTCGCGTCCGCGCACCTCGGCCTGCCGACTGAGCTCCTCACGGCGCGCCGAGCTGCGGCGCTCGTCCCCCTCGCGGTCAGCGCGGCCGCGCTTGCCGTCTGCGCGCGTCGCTGGGCGAGCTCGCGCCACGGGCGGCTGCCCGATGCCGACGAAGCGCCCGGCGCCGTCGCGATCGCGACGCTCCGCCTGTCGGCTGAGCTCCTGGCGGCGACCCTTGCTGCGGCGGTCGTCGCGGTCGCGCGCCTCGGCCTTCATGGCTTCCCCGGCCCCACCCCTCTGGGTCGGTTCGCGCACGGGCCTAGGTCGCACGTGGCGCCATGAGCCCGAGCTGGTACATGCGGCGGTACAGCGCGCGCCGGTAGAGCCCGAGCACACGCGCCGCCTGGGTCTTGTTGCCCCGGCAGGACTCGAGCACATGCCGGATGTAGCGCCGCTGCATCTCGTCGAGCGTCGGCATCTCCTCGGGCGTGTCGAGCACCAGGCGCACCGGCTGGTGCGCCTGGATCACATCGGGTAGATCGTCGACCGTGAGCTCGCTGTAGCGGGCCAGCGCGACCGCGTGCTGGATGCAGTTCTCCAGCTCGCGCACGTTGCCCGGCCACGTGTAGTCGAGCAGCTTGCGTGCCGCCGGCGTCGAGACCCCGACGACCGCCTTGCCGCTGCGCTGCGCATGGCGGCGCAAGAAGAAGTGCGCGAGGATCAGCACGTCGGCCTCGCGGTTGCGCAGCGGCGGCACCTCGATGCGCACCACGTTGATGCGGTAGAAGAGATCGGGGCGGAAGCGGCCCGCGTCGACCTCGACCTGCAGGTCGCGGTTGGTGGCCGCAACCAGGCGGGCGCCGAAACGCAGCTCGGCGTCGCCGCCGACCGGCCGCACCTTGCGCTCCTGCAGCACGCGCAGGAGCTTCACCTGCATC
>JBKJOI010000886.1:0-4377 GCA_046595695.1 Haliangiales bacterium
CGCCTTCGACGGCGACGACGTGCAGACGCTGGTCACCATCGCCGACCAGCTCGCCTCGGGCATGGCCAACGCCGAGCTGTACGCCGAGGTCGCGGGCATGAACGAGCGCCTCGAGCACGAGGTCCGGCAGGCGACCGCGGCGCTCGCGCAGGCCAACGCCGAGCTGGCCAGGCAGAAGGACCGGGTCGAGCGCGAGAACCTGAACCTGCGCGCGACGCTGGCGCGGCGCAGCGACATGCTCGTCGGCAAGAGCCCCAAGCTGCGCGCGGTGCTCGCGGTGATCGACAAGGTCGCGAGCTCCGACGTCTCGGTGCTGATCCAGGGCGAGAGCGGTACCGGCAAGGAGCTGATCGCGGCGCGCGTGCACCGGCTGTCGCCGCGCGCGGCCTCGCCCTACGTGACGGTGAACGCAGGCGCGTTCCCCGAGACGCTGCTCGAGAGCGAGCTGTTCGGCCACGAGGCCGGGTCGTTCACCGGCGCGACCGCGCGCAAGCCCGGGCTCGTCGAGGCCGCCGAGGGCGGCACGCTGTTCCTCGACGAGATCGGCGAGGTCGCCCCGTCGCTGCAGGCCAAGCTGCTGCGCTTCCTACAGGACGGCGAGTACTACCGCGTCGGCGCCGAGCGCGCCCAGCACGCCAACGTCCGCATCATCACGGCAACCAACCGCGACCTCGCTGCCGAGGTCCACACCGGCCGCTTCCGCGAGGACCTGCTCTTCCGCATCAACACCATCACCGTCGAGCTGCCGCCCCTGCGCGAGCGCCCCGAGGACATCCCCGAGCTGGCGCGCCACTTCCTCGAGCGCTCGCGGCGCGGCCGCAAGATGGCGATCAGCGACCTGCTCATGACCGCGCTCGTGCACTACCCGTGGCCCGGCAACGTGCGCGAGCTCGGCAACGTGATCGAACGGCTCGCGATCCTCGGCGACGAGGGCGAGCTCGGCCTCGAGTTCGTGCCCGGGCACATCGTCGAGGCGGCAGCGCGGCGTCAGCCGGAGCGGCCCAAGGCCGGCGCCGTCGCGCCTCGCCTGGCCGAGATCGAGCGCGAGCACATCCTGCGCGCCCTCGCCCGCAACGGCGGCGACAAGACGCGCACGGCCAAGGAGCTCGGCATCGCGCTGAAGACCCTCTACAACAAGCTCGCCCGCTACCGGCAGGCCTAGCCCCCAGCGCAGAACGCGAACACTCCGCGGTCAACTCCGGAACGGGGACACTCTCGACGCTCTAACTAGTCGTAGACACTAACGGTTTCGGAGCATGTGCGTAGTCATCACATTTCGATAGCGACGCCGCTCGAGCGCACTTCGCTATCGGAATGTGATGATTACGCACATGCCAAACATTCGTCTTTAGTTTCAACTAGCTACAAGGCGGAGAGTGTCCCCAGCGGGAGTGGGGCGTGGGAACGTCCTAGAAGGCCGCGGTCATGCCGATGCCGAACGCGGTCCACGAGGACGTGTAGGTGCCGGCGTTGGTGTACACGTAGCCCGGTTGCGGCTGCATCGTGGTGTCGCACGGCGGGGTCGGCTCGCCCTGGCCGGTGCGAATCGGGTTCTGCTGCGGCAGGCAGCCCTCGGCGCGCGTGACGTCTCGGTCGGCGACCATGGCGTGCGCGAACATGGCGTCGAAGCGCAGGTGGCCGACGTGGAAGCCGGCGCCGAGCGTGAACATGTCCTTGTCCGAGTCGGGCGAGATCAGCGACAGGTACTCGTCGGGCGCCGCGCCGGTCTCGTGGACGTAGCCGACGCGCACCTCGAGCGGCAGCGCGGGCAGCGGCTGGGCCTCGAGACCGACCTTGAGCGCGATCGTATTCTCGAGGTTGCGCGGGATCGACAGCGGCCCGAGCTCGTAGATGCCCACGCCCGGCTGCTCTTCGATGCGGATGCCGTCCGGGCGGAGCGAGATCTCGTCGTGCTGCGACCACATCTCGTAGTCGAAGCCGAGCTCGGCGCGGAAGCGTTTCGAGGGCCGCGCCTCGACGCCGAAGCGGAACACGCTCGGCAAGGTCATCTCCATGTCGGCGCTGTCGCCTTCCACGTGCGAGTTGCCGAAGAAGCCCGACGACGGCAGGCGCACGCGGATGGTGCCCTTGGCGCGCACGAAGTACGGCAAGCGGAACGACGCGCCGATCGACAGCTTGTCGTTCGGCCGCCAGATGCCGCCCAGCTGCCCGGAGGGCGTGAAGTAGGAGGTCTGCTCGAGCTCGCCGAGCGCGTCGAAGTCAGGGTCCTCGGGCGCGCAGGCGATCTGGCTGGGGCAGCTCGAGAAGGTGACGCGCGAGTTGAAGCCGACGAACAGGTTGGAGAGGCCGAAGCCGACCGACAGCTTGTCCGAGACCTTCCAGGCCAGCGCGGCGTCGAAGTACGCGAGCACGGTGTGGTGCAGCGAGACCAGCTGGTAGCGCTGCGCGCCGTCCTCGGGGTAACCATCGAGCGACGCGTAGGGCGTCAGCAGCCCGACGCCCAGCACCCACTCGTTACCCAGGTCGAAGACCCCGATGAGGTTCGGGTGCGGGATCTTCTGCGGCTCATTGTCGACGGTATCCGTCGGGTTGCCGCCCGAGTCGATGCGCGTGTACGAGATCGGGTGCTCGATGTGCGTGAGGTCGAGCAGCACGGCGCGCTTCTGCGGACCGCCTGCCATGGCCGCCAGACCCGCGGGGTTCCACCACAGCGCGCTGGGATCGTCGGCGCCAGCGGTGAAGGCGCCGCCGCGACCGCTCGCGCGCACACCCAGCGTGGGCAAGAAGAGCCCACCCGCGCTGGCCGTCGCCGGCGAGGCGAGCGACAGGGCGGTGAAGGCAGCGAGGGCGGTCGAGCCTGCGCGGAGGCGCGGGCGGCGCGGGATCTCAGTCACGGACATTGCGTTCCTTGACGATCTTCACGAACTTCAGGAAACCGCGCTGCTCCTCGCCGAGGAACTCGGCCACGGCGCGGAACGTCGAGACGTAGTCACCGGCGGAGAGCGGCAGGCCCAGATCGGCGATGGGATGCTCGCGCTGGACCTCGCCGATCGAGTCGATCAGCTGGCCGACCGAGGTGCGCTCGCCGCCCGGCAACTCGGCGAAGGCGTAGCCGAGCAGCTTGGCCAGCGCGCTGGTCTCGTCGGCGGCGCGGGCGGCGCGCAGGAAGTCGAGCTGCGCGTCGACGAAGCTGTACTCGGAGTGGAACTCCTTGCCGAAGTCGGGGTGCAGGATCTGGCCGACCGCGTTCAGGATGGGCACCAGGTTCTCGTCGTCGAGCAGGAGCTGCACGAGGTCGCCGGCGCCAGTCAGCGCGGTCACGAACGCCTCGGGCGCGCCTGCCTCGGACGTGAGGTAGGCGTTCAGGTTTTCGAGCGCGGCGCGCGCACCCGAGGCGGCCACCAGGGACAGCACGAAGTCGGCGGCGCCGGCGAAGACCGGGCCCGCAAGGGTGTCGCGCAGGTCGGCGGGTAGCTCGGTGCGTGACCAGGCGATCAGGTCGCCCGCCTGCCGGTGCGCGCTCACGCGCCCGCTCATGAAGTCGATGAGCGCCACGCTCACGCCGCGCACGCGCGGGTTCTTGAAGCGCCAGGTGCCGGCCACGTCCTCGCCGCGCAGGAAGATATCGACCATCTGCGAGGTCGAGCGCTCCCAGGCCTCGCCCTCGCTGGCCGAGGTCTCGATCACGCCGCGCTTGCCCTTGTAGGCGTCGGCCAACACCCGCCACGGCGACAGCGTGGTGACCGGCGTGCCCTCCTCGGTCGTGGTCGACGTTCCGCCCAGGCGGTTGGTCAGCCCGGCCTGCGGATTGAAGATGTAGCGGCCGGCGTTGGCGAGCACGCGGCGGCCGTTCTTGCCGTTCACGACGATGTTGTTCAACGTCGGTGAGACGTCGACCAGCGCATGCCAGAAATCGGTCTCCTCGAGCACCTTGACCAGCATGGGCTCGAAGCTGTTGGCGGCCGACTCCTTGGAGAAGCCATGGCCGCTGGGATCGCCGTTCTGCGTGTCGGTCGAGTCGTGGGTCGGCCAGTGGCGGTGCAGGACCACGAGCGCATCGACGAACAGATCCTCGCGGCCATGGTCGGCGAACGCCTGCACGAGCGGCTGCATCTGGTCGTAGAAGCCGTCCTTCTCCCAGACCGGCAGGGTGCCGACGTGGGCGTCGATGAAGCGGTCGCCGTCGACGTCGACGGCCGGGTTCATCGTGTCCTTGAGCAAGTTGGCCTGATGCTCCGGGCGCACCAGCAGCACGCGGTTCAGCGCCGCCGCGGTCGGGTGCCGGCGGAATCCCGGGATGTCCGATTGATCCTCGATGAAGTCGTCGTTGGCGATCCCTTGGATGAGGGCATTGTTGAAGTTGAAGGTGAGCGTCGCCTTGGGCCGAAAGTAGCCCCCCGTGCAGACGCACGCTCA
>JBKJOI010000982.1:0-14950 GCA_046595695.1 Haliangiales bacterium
TCGCCGAGGCCTTGCCAGATGGACGCCTTGGGCAGCTCGAGTGGGCCGAGGACGCCGAGGGCGACGTCGTAGGCGAGCACGACCCGCGTGGCCGGCGTCTTCGGCGCATTCTTCACCGGCGCCGGCACCACCGGCTGCACCTCCGCGAGCGCCACCTTCACGCCCACGGCGATCACGCGGCTCTCCAGGATGTCGGCGAACGGTGGCGTCGCGGCCGGCTCGATCCACTTCGCGGCCCCCGACGGCGGGCGCGGCGGCTCGGCCGCGTCGGCGGTCACCACCAGCGTGAAGATGACCGGGAGGATGATCGTGGGCAGAGACCGAAAGGCACGGAGCAAGCAGCGCATTGGGGGGAATCTACGCCAGCGGACGCCTCGTGTGCGCTGCGCCGGGATCGGCCGCGCGGCGGTGACGATGGCCTCGGGACGCTGGAGCCCGCGGTATATTCCGCGGGTGAATCCCTGGATCCGCACCCCTGACGAGCTGCAGCAGCTCGTCGCAACGCTCGCGGGCTGTCGCGCGCTGGCCCTCGACACCGAATCGGACAGCCTGCACCACTACTTCGAGAAGGTCTGTCTCATTCAGCTCGCCAGCGATCGCGGCGAGGCCTGGCTCATCGATCCGCTGGCCTTCCCCGATCTCGCCGCGCTCGCGCCGCTCGGGCCGATCCTGGCCGATCCCACCGTCGTGAAGGTCATGCACGGCGCCGACTACGACGTCACCACGCTCAAGCGCGACTTCGGCTTCAGCTTCGGCGGCGTCTTCGACACCATGATCGCCGCGCGCTTCCTCGGCCACACCGCGTTCGGCCTGCAGGCGCTCGCGCACAGCCAGCTCGGCGTCGAGCTGTCCAAGAGCAACCAGAAGGACGACTGGTCGCGGCGCCCGCTCAGCCCGAAACAGGAGACCTACGCGCTCGCCGACGTGCAGCACCTGCTCGCCCTGGCGCAGCGGCTGGCCAGCGGGCTGCGCGAGAAGGGCCGCGTCGCCTGGGCGCAGGAGGAGTTCGACGCGGTCAGCGCGATCGAGCCGGCCCGCCGGCGCAAGGACGAGGACGCCTACCTCAAGATCAAGGGCTCGTCGAAGCTGGACCTGCGCCAGCTCGCGGTGCTGCGCGAGGTCCATGCCTTCCGCGAGGCGCGCGCCGAGGCCAGCGACACGCCTGCCTTCAAGATCATGGACAACGACGTGCTGCTGGCGCTGGCCGCCGCCGCGCCGACCACGCGCGACGACGCCGCGCGCGCGATCGAGCGCTTCCCGCGCGTGCGCGGCCACGTGCAGGCGCTCTTCGACGGTGTGAGCCGCGCGCTCGCGCTGCCCGACGGCGAGCTGCCGCAGCCCGCGCGTGCGGCGCACCGCCACGTGCCCGACGCCAACCGGCGCCGGGTCGACGCGCTCAAGGCCTGGCGCAACGAGGAGGCGGCGCGCAGCGGGCTCGACATCTCGCTGGTGCTGCCGCAGCGGCTCATCGATCGGCTCGCCGACGCGGCGCCGCGCAGCGTCGACGAGCTGCGCGGAATCGAGGGGCTGCGCCGCTGGCGCGTCGCCGCCTACGGCGAGCAGCTGGTGGCCGCCGCCGCCCCCGCGCTGCGCTGACGCCGAGCTACGCGCTCTCTTGCGGCATGCCGCTCTCGCGCGGCGGGCTGCTGTCGTGCGGCGAGTAGTCGCGCTGGTACATGCGCAGCAGGGCCAGGAACATCGCGACCACCAGCGGACCGAGCACCAGGCCGATGCCGCCGAAGGCCGCCAGGCCGCCGACCAGCGCGAAGAACACGACCGCGCCGTGGATCTCCATGCCGCGCCGGATGAGCAGCGGCTTGACCACGTTGTCGACGAGACCGACCACCAGGACGCCCCAGACCACCAGGAACGCCGCCATGTACGGGTGGCCGGTGATGAGCAGCAGCCCGGCGGCGACCACGCAGACCGACGCGGCGCCGATTGCCGGGATGAAGGCGACGAAGAAGGTCAGCGACGCGAAGAAGATCGGGCTGGGTACCCGCGCAATGTAGTAGCCGACCAGCGCCGCGATCGCCTGCACCCCCGAGGTGACCACGGTCGAGACGATCACCGCGTACGACACCTTCTTGAAGATCTCGAGCAGCTCACGGGTCTGCCCGCGCCCGAGCGGCGACACCGCATCCAGCCAGCGCACGATGTCCTCGCCCCGCACCAGGAAGAAGAACAGCGCGATCAGCAGCATCGCGCCGTGGAACAAGATCGAGCCGGTGGCGGCGACGGCCGCGCCGACCGCAGCGGCCGCCTGGTCGCCGCCCACGACACCCTTCTGGCCGACCGCCTCGTCGAAGCTCCTGGGCAGGTCTCTGATGCCGTCACGCACCACCTCGCGCGCGGTCTCGGGCAGGCGGTCGACCAGCTGCGCGACCTTCTCGCCGCGCACCGTCTCGGAGATGAAGCGCATGCCATCCGCGCCGTCGCGGATCACCACCGCCACCAACGCCGACAGCGGCCCCAGCACCAGCAGGACCACCGCGACCGTGATGAGGCCCGCGGCGGGGCCGCGCCGCCGCGTCGGCAGCTTGCGGCACAGCCAGGTTTGCAGCGGCCACAGCACCCCGGCCAGCACCGCCGCGAGGAACAGCTCGCTCGCGATCGGGTAGAGCACCCAGCCGAGCAGGATCGCGGTCGCCGCCATGAGCAGCAGGAAGAAACGCGGCGCGGGTCGCTCGGGGGCCGGGCCGGTGGATCTCTCGGAAGCCATGCCGACCGTATAGCAGGTCGGAGCCGGGCCAGGTCACCGTGGTATCGTCGGGAAGCAGGAGGTCTGCAGAGCGCCGTGCGACGGGGGCCGACAACATGAAAGCCGCGGGGTCGGACGCGCTCGCGGGTGCGCACCTGGGCAAGGAATACTGGGTCATCGACCGCATCGGTGACGGCGGTATGGGCGTGGTGTACCTGGTCGAGCACCGCGGTCTGAAGAAGCAGTTCGCCGCCAAGGTGCTCAGCCGCGAGCTGACCGAGAGCCAGGAGGCGCGCGCCCGCTTCGAGATCGAGGCACGCGCCGCCTCGCAGCTCGAGCACGAGAACATCGTCAGCGTCACCGACTACGGTGTCGCGACCGACGGCCGGCCCTTCCTGGTCATGGAGCTCCTGCGCGGCAAGACCCTGTACGGGCGCATGGGCGAGGGCCCGGTGTCCCTGAGCGAGTCGGTCGCCATCATCGTGCCGGTGTGCGCGGCGCTCGGCGCCGCCCACGAGGCCGGCATCGTCCACCGCGACATCAAGCCGGAGAACATCTTCCTGGCCACGCGCGCCGGCGGCCGCTTCCAGGTCAAGGTGCTCGACTTCGGCATCGCCAAGGCGAACCTCGAGACCCAGCGGGTGACCAAGCTGGGCCAGGTGCTGGGCAGCCCGCTCTACATGGCGCCCGAGGCCTGTCGCGGCGAGGAGGTCGACGCACGCGCCGACGTGTACTCGATCGGCGTGCTGCTCTATCAGCTCGCGGTCGGGCGCTTGCCGTTCGAGGACGCCAACATGCTGAAGCTGCTGCAGCTGCACGCGTCGGCACCGGTGCCGCACCCGCGCAAGCTGAACCCGGAGCTGCCCGAGGCGGTCGAGCGGGTCATCCTGCGCACGCTCACCAAGGACCGCGAGGTCCGCATCCAGACCGTCGAGGAGCTGGCCAACCTCTTGCTCGCGGCGTTGCCCCCGGGCGCCGACGCGCTGCTGCGCACGCCGTCGCTCACGCCGCTGCTCATGCGCACGCCGAGCCCGATGAGCGCGGCGCAGCGGGGATCACCGTCCCGGGTCGCGACGGTGGATCAGGCCGCGATCGGCGGCGGACCCACGCTCATGGCCGAGCCTGCGGACGTCCGGCCGACGGTGTCGATGACGCGCCCGTCGCAGAACCAGGTCGCGGTCGTCGTCGATCCGGCGGTCGCCGCCGCCGCAGCAACCGCCCCCGCGCTGACCCTGCAGACGAAGGCCGCGCCGCCCAGGAAGCGGGCGCTCCTCCTGGTGGCCTTGCTGCTCGGCTTCGCCGCCCTGGGCCTGCTGGCGACGACGCTCGTCGGGAGGAAGGAAGCGGCCCCGAGCATGGCGGCGACGGCAGGGCCCGAGCCGCCGGCTCCGGTAGCCGCTCCCCCGGTAGCAGCCGTGGCGGCGCCTGAACCCGTGCCCGTGCCCGAACCCACGCCCGTGCCCGCGCCCGCGCGGATCCGTGTGCACTTGACCTCCACGCCGGCGGGTGCGCAGGTTCGTCTCGGCGAGCACGAGCTCGGCGTGACGCCGCTCGACACCACGCTCGACGCCCGCCCCGGCGCTGCCTCGCTCGAGCTGCGCCACCGCGGCTACCGCGCCGACGTGCGCGAGGTCCCGCTCGATCGCGACGTCGAGCTCGCGATCACGCTCGAGCCCGAGAAGCGCGGGCGACGCGAGCGGCCCACGCGGCACCCCGCCGCGCCCGCCGAGACCCCGACCCCGACGCCGGATCTGGAGATCCGCGGCCGTCGCTAGCGCAGCGCCTGGCTCGCTTGCCTCGCCTGCCTCTCATGTCTCGCTTGCCTCTCTTGCCTCTAGCCCGAGGAGCACATGTCCCGAACCCGCGGAGCCCTGGGCGTACTCCCGTTCGCCGTCACGCTCGCCCTCGCGCTCACCGGCGCGCTCACCCTGCCCGGCCCGCGCGCGCTGCACGCCGACGGCGTTGCTGACGAGGCCGAGCTGCACTTCCAGCGCGGCGCCGACGCCTACCGCAAGGCCGACTTCCTGGGCGCGCTCGAGCACTTCCTGGCCTCGAACCGGCTGGTGCCCAACCGCAACGTCATGTTCAACATCGCGCGCGCGTACGAGCAGCTCGGGCGCTTCCCCGACGCCTACCGATACTACGTCGACGCGCTGACCGGCGAGGACGACGCGGCGACCCGCCGCACCGTCGAGGACGCGATCGCGCGCATCAGCCCGAAGGTGGCCGTGATCACGGTCGAGACCACGCCGCCGGGCGCCACGATCTACCTCGGCCGCAAGGACCTCGGCTCGGTCGGCACCACGCCGACGCGCCTGGGCCTCGCGGCGGGTCGCTACACGATCCTCGCCGAGCTGCCTGGTCACGAGCCGGCCGCGTCGGCGCCGCTCGACGTCGTGAGCGGCTCGGCGACCACCCTGACGCTCGCGCTGGTGCGCGTGGTCGGGCGCGTGAAGATCGCCGGCGAGCCCGGCACCGACGTGCGCGTCGACGACGACGGCGGCGCGCGCGCCTGCCAGAGCCCGTGCGAGCTCGATCTGCCGCCCGGGCCACACACGCTCTACTTCGGCCGCGCTGGCTTCGCCTCGGCGCCGCGCCGCGTCAACGTCGTGAGCCACGAGACCGTGACCGTGCGCGCCTCGCTGGCGCCGCTGACCGGCTCGGTGCTGGTCGCCGCCGACGAGCCCAACGCGCTCATCGAGATCGACGGCAAGCCGGTCGGCTTCTCGCCCGCGGTGGTGCCCTCGGTGCCGGTCGGGCGCCGCCGGGTGCGCGTGAGCCTGCGCGGCTACCAGGCGGTCGAGCGCGAGATCGACGTCGTGGCCGACCGCCAGGTCGACGTGCGCGACGTGGTGCTCCTGCCCCTGCGCGAGGTCGCCGCGGCCTCGCGCAACGTCGAGTCGGTCGACGACGCGCCCGCCTCGGTCACCGTGATCACCGCGCAGGAGCTCGAGGCGTTCGGCTATCCGACGCTGCTCGAGGCGCTGCGCGGCGTGCGCGGCTTCGCGGTCTCCTACGACAGCACCTACGGCAACGCGTCGGTGCGCGGGCTGGGCCGGCAGAACGACTTCTCCAACCGGCTGCTGGTGCTGAGCGACGGCGCGGTGCTGAACGAGAACATCCTCTACCAGCCGTTCATCCACTACGACGGTCGCGTCGACCTCGCCGACGTCGAGCGCATCGAGATCGTGCGCGGCCCCGGCTCGGTGCTCTACGGCACCGGCGCCGTCTCGGGCGTGGTCAACCTGGTCACCCGCGGCCGCGACGAGCCGACGCGCCTCGACCTGGGCATCTCCACAGCCGACGACGCGGTCGCGCGCGGCCGCGCCAGCTTCCAGCTCCGCCTGGGCGCGCACACCGGGATGTGGGCCAGCCTCGCCGGCGCGCACTCACAGGGCCGCACCGTGACGCTCGACTTCGATGCCGACGGTGACGGCGAGCCCGAGCCCAACCCGGCGCGCGACTTCGACCGCTTCGACGCGTGGACCGCCGCCGGCCGCCTCTGGCACGAGAGCCTCACGCTGCAGTGGTTCTACAGCTGGCGCCACGTGGCCATCCCGACCGGCGCGTACGGCTCGCTCTACGACCGCGCCGACAACAGCTACGACGACCGCCGCGGCCTCGTCGAGCTGCGCTTCGAGCCGAAGCTGGGCCAGCGCGCGCAGCTGCTCGGCCGCGCCTACCTGAACACCTCGAGCTTCGGCTCCGACTTCATCTACGAGGGCGTCGCCGACGACGGTGGCATGGAGGTCACCTTCGAGCAGCTCTTCCACGAGGACTACGAGGGCCGCTGGGGCGGCGTCGAGCTGCGTGGGATCCTGAACGCCGGCGAGTCCCTCTCGCTGTCCCTGGGCGGCGAGGTCGCGCGTCACTTCACCGCCGAGATGGAGTCGACGCAGAGCGAGCTGGACGGCACCGGCACCAGCGTCCTGTCGGTCGCGGCGCCGTACACGGTGCTCGCCGGCTACGCGAGCTTCGAGTGGCGCATGCACCCGCGGCTGCGCCTCGTCGCCGGCCTGCGCGTCGATCGCTGGGACCTATCGCAGGACGCACGCGGCTTCACCGGGCGGGCGCTCACCGAGGACTTCACCTCGGCCAACCCGCGCGTCGCGCTGGTCTGGCGCGCGAGCCCGACCGACATCGTCAAGGTCATGGCCGGGCGCGCCTTCCGCGCGCCCAGCACCTACGAGTACTTCTACCACGACGGTTTCTACACCCAGGCGACCAGCGACTGCTGCAGCGAGCAGCCGCTCCAGCCCGAGGCGGTCTACTCCGCCGAGGTCGAGGTGATCCACCGCTTCGACCACGACTGGGCGCTCATCGGCTCGGCCTACGGGCTCGACGCGCGCGCCATCATCGAGACGGTGCCCGTGCCCGAGGACGTCCGCCTCGCCTACGATTGGCCCGAGGACATCTTCTACTACCGCAATAGCGCGGTCGCGCAGCGCGTCTTCGGTGGCGACCTCGAGGTCCGGCGCGAGTGGCGCGGCGGCTTCATGATGGCCGCGCAGTACGGCTTCCAGAGCTCGCGCTACGCCGGGTCGCCCGAGCGGAACTCGGCCGACTTCCTGCCGGCGCGCCGGGTGCCCAACCAGCCGTCGCACCTGGCGTCGTTCCGCGCGGTGGTGCCGATCGTGCCCAGCGCCCTGAGCGGCGCGGTGCGCGTGACCTTCGAGGGACCGCGGCGCATCGACCTCGACACCACCTTGGAGACCGAGGCCGCGGTCGTGGCCGACGTGGTGCTGTCGGGGAACCTGGTGCAGAAGGGCGTGCGCTGGTCGGCCGGTATCTACAACCTGTTCGACTGGCGTTACGCGCTGCCGGCCACGCCGTACGCGAGCTCGGTCATGCCGCAGGTCGGAAGGTCGCTGCTGCTGAGCCTGTCAGTGAGCCGGTAGGGCGCGTGCGCGGGCCCCGG
Organism: Haliangiales bacterium; assembly: GCA_046595695.1. GTDB lineage: Bacteria > Myxococcota_A > Polyangia > Haliangiales > SHYZ01 > JBKJOI01. The sequence continues at coordinate 7,620 of JBKJOI010000982.1, forward strand.
CTCAGCGCGCGGCGCGACGCCGGCCGCGGTGCCTGAAGTCGAGCTCGGCGGCGCTCGCGAGCGCGTGCGCCTGGGGGTACTTCATGCCCTGCTCGTCCATGAGCCGCAGCTCGACCAGCTCGTGGTGCAGCACCGCGGGCCGCTCGGCCGGCGCCACGGCGTCGTCGATCCAGACCTCGCCCGGTGGGATGAAGCGGTAGCGGCGGTTGTGACCGCCCATGGTGAAGTGCACGTAGGCGCGATCGCGCACGGCGCGCCCGCGCACCAGGTACACGCGCCGCCGATCGATCACGCCGAGCAGCCGGCGCACGGCGATCTCACGGGTACGCGCGGCGCGCCGCTCGACACGCTCGCCCAGCGCGGCCCGGCGCGCGCTGCGCTCGACCCGCTCGGCGCTGCCGAGCGCCTGTAGGTACGCGGCGCCCTCGGCCATGCGGCGGCGGTGGGTCACCTGGAAGTCCAGCCACAGCCGCCACTCGTCACCGGCGTCCGCGGCCTCCCGGTCCACCCAGATCTCGTCCTGGGGGATGTACGCGGCCATGAGGTGGTGAGCGCCATTGGTGAACTCGATGTCCAGGTGATCGCGGACCCAGTGGCCATCGACACGCCACACCGCCACACCGTCCACCCGGGCCAGCAGCTTTCGACGGGGTGAGTGCACCGCCTGAGTTTGTCACCCCTTCCGTCGGACGCCCGCGGCCGGCACGATTCTCTCGGATCGCGGGGCGGGGCGTCACGAAACTGCTCAGCATTCTGCTGGTCGGGGGCGCTCGCCCTCAGCAGCGCTTCCACAGCAGGTGGTAGATCTGGCCATCGATCGAGTCGAGCACCATGAAGCCGCTGGCGTCCGGGTGCCCCTGATTGGAGATCCGGATCTCGGTGGCGATCATGAGATTCTTGCCCTTGCCGCACTTCGACCAGTAGATCGGCGAGGCGGCGCCGACGTCGCGCACGTTGAAGTCCTCCTCGACCGACCCGGCCCAGGTGAGCGCCTTGGTGCTCTCCGGGCTCTCCCCGGACATGTGGTACCTGGCCTCCTCCGCGGCGGTCACGCCCGGCTCGAGCGCGACGAAGCCGCGGAAATCGACGTTCGAGATCGCGTACGACCAGCCAGCGGGCACGTTCACCTTCGCGTGCAGCTTGCATTTGAGCTTCTGGGGCTGCGCAGCCACACCAGGCACCACCTCCACAACCATCGTCGAGAAGATGACGGTGAAGGCTTCACCGTCCGGCGAGACGTCGAGGACCGTGCTGCCTGGCGGACAACCGTTGCCGCTGTAGGTGAGCTGTTCGATCGCAATGCCAGGACCCGGCGGCGCATCGGCCGACGCCAGGCTACCGCCACAGATCGCGATTGGAACCATCCATACCAAATGCCGCATACAACCTCCGGAATGGCACATAGCGCGACCACGAGATCGCGCCACGTGCGATGGCATATTGCCTATTGCATTACGATATCGGTGCCACTATGGAGTCGGGCAAGCGGCCCAGGCCACGTGATAGATCTGCTCGATGTTGCCGTCCTCCGAGTCCATCGCCATGAAGCTCGAGGACGAGGCCGAGGCCGTGCCCTTGTTCACGCGCAGCTGGGCGTTGATGTTGAGCGAGCGCGTCTCGCCGCACGGCGCCCACACCAGCGCGGCGACGTCGATCTCGTCCCGCAGGTGCCAGTCCTCCAGCATCGGGCCGCTGAACGGGGTCCAGGTCGAGGCCTGGGGCGCCTGACCCTGGAAGTAGTAGGTCGACTTCTGCAGGCCCTGGGCGCCGGCCGCCAGGTTGGCGAAGCCACGGTAGTCGACGGAGGTGATGGCATAGGTGAAGCCGTGCGGCACGTGCACGGTGAAGTTCACCTGGCAGTTCTTGCGCGACTCGGGGAGCGGCACGCCGGGGCCGATCTGGGCCAGGAAGGCGTCGAAGATGAGGGTGAAGGCGGTGCCATCCGGGGCTATGTCGACGCCCACGGTGCCGCGCGGGCAGCCCGAGCCGCCGTAGGTCAGGCCCGTGATGTGGAGCTCGTCGGGTGAGGGCTCATCGTCCGCGAACGAGCTATCGGACGCGGTGACCAGGGCGAGCACCGCTGCGAACACGAGGCCGATCGAAGCAAGAAACGTCTTCATATCATCTCTCTCCCATTCCATTGAACTACCAGGTTGACTGCCGCATACACGGCACCGCCACGAGCTCTCAATGCGCATTTGCCAATCGCTTCTGCGCGAGCCACGGCATCCTACTCATGGCGATTTCGGCTACAAGTCACAATGGCATTTTGCACATCCACCGCACGCGAATACGTCGGACTGCCGGGCCGTCCGACCCAATCGCGCGCGCTTGCTGCGCGCACGCTCGCTAGCGGCGCGACCGGCGTGGTATCGGTCGCGCGCTCACACCGCCGCGGCGGCGGGGCGGACGTGGATCAGGCGTGGATCGGGCGCGAAGGAACACTACTCACCGTGCCGAGGTCCTAGACGTAGCGGCCGAGGCTGAGGCGCAGCCATCGCATGCTGAGCGCCACGTCGCCGAGGAAGCATGCGATCGACACGACCATGCACAGCAGGCAGGCGCCGAAGAGCACCAGGATCACCAGGCTCAGGCTGGCCGCCGCGAGCACGTGCATCGCGAACAGCGCGACGACCATCAGCACGGCTAAGAATATGCTCGTGGCGATGAACGCAATGGCCAGTTGCAGGAGGCGCGCGCGCCGGAACAGCACGCGCAGCTCGGCGGTGCCGCTGCTGGCCTCGCGCTGGTCGACCGGCATGGCCGCGAGCTCACGGCCCACGGCCCGCGAGCGATCGATCACCCGGCCGATCCGGTTGGTCATCGACAGCAGCAACAGGCCGACCCCGCTGATGAGCGCGACCGGCGTGATGCTGAGCTGCAGGATGCGCGCGAGCTGGGGGATGGCTTCGGTGTCCACGCGCGCACCCTACCCCGGCCGGCGCGGCGCGGTCAGAACGTCCCGCTCAGCCAGAGCCCGGTCGTGTCGCCGCCCACCATGGGCGTCACCGAGAACGTCATCGCGGGATAGGCGCGCCAGGCGCGCAACGAGGCGCTCGGGCGGGTAAAGATCGCAAGCTCGCCGACCGCCACGCCGAGGAGCGCCGCGCCCACGTTCTTGAGATCCAGGCGGTCGTAGCCGAAATGCATGATGGCCAGGCCGCCGCCGTTCACGACCACGGTCAGCGTGTGCGCCAGCCAGCCGCGCGCGAACGCCTCGTCCTCGGCGCTCTTGCGCAACATCGCCTCGGCCTCGGCGACCAGGGCGCAGCGCGCGGGCCCGGCGGGGGTCTCGGCGAGCGTGCGCCGGAGCCGTCCGGCGTCCTTGCGCGCGGGCACCGGCTTGAGCAGCACGGGCACCAGGCCGAGGACCGACTTGCCGGCGCCGACGAACATCTCGGCCTGGTCTGCGGGCTCGTCGAGCAGCAGGCCCACGGTGAGCTGGCCGACCGCGACCGTGCTGTAGCCGATGGTCCAACCGAGCACCCAGTAGCGCGCGTTCCTGGCGTCGACGTCGAGGCGGTCCTGGATGTAGCTCAGGCGAGCGTCGGCGTCGGGACAGTCCTGGGCGCGGGCGGTGGCCGGGACGAGCACGGCCGAGGCGACGACGAGCGCGGCCACGAGCATTCGCTGCATCCGGGGATGCTCTCACGCCCGATCACGCATCCGGAAGCTTCATCACCCATCTGACCCACTCGCCGTAGAAGGCGTCCATGTCGGCGACGCCCAGCACCTGCTGGAGCGTCTGGTAGCCGGTCGGGTCCTTCGCCGCGCCGACGCGGAAGCGCCGGTAGTACTCGCGCAAGAGGCCCTTCTCCTGCAGGTAGTAGACGAGGTAACGCGCCTGCGCGTAGGTGTCGTCGGCGGCTACGTAGAACTCGTCGGTGGTGGTCGAGGTCAGCGACGCGAACGAGCGCCGGTGGCCGCCCTCGAGCTCCTTCTTGAGCCCGCGCAGGCGCCAGTTGAGCCGCCCGCGGATGTGCCCCTTCACCTCGACCGGGTACTCGTAGAGCGACGCCAGCCCCTCGTTGAACCACGCCGGCACCGCCGGGAAGTTGGCCTCCATGTAGGGGTGCACCAGCTCGTGCACGAGCGTGCCCGCGCCGGGGCCGATGTTCATGATCATGGCGAGGTCGCCGGGCGAGTAGTAGCCGTAGGGCGTCGTCGGCTCGTCGTCGAAGTACTGCTTCGCGCCCCTGCGGTAGGTCTTCTCGCTCCTGAACAGCCAGACCTCGATGATGTCAGCGGGATCGCGCTCGAAGAAGTCCTGGCGCAGGAGCCGCACCGCCCAGCGCACCGTGGTCGAGGCGCGCGCGCGCACCTGGTCGGCCTTCTCGTCGCCGACGATCACGAACGGCGCCTCCACGACGACGGTGAAGCCGCGGCCCTTCAGGCGCTTCTCGAGCTGCGCGGCGCGCTGCGCGAGCGCGTCGGCGGAGGGTCCCTGGGCCGCCGGGGCCTCGCCCCGGGCGGGCGACGGCAGGGGCGCTACGAGGGCGAGAGCGAGAGCGACCAGGACCGCCGAGACGACGAAGCCGACGCGCATGGAGCGGTCATACGCGCGCGTCCATGCGGATGTGCCCGGGCTGCGCGGCGACCCGCGCGAGCCAGTCGGTCAGCGCGGGATACCCCGCCAGGTCGAAGCCGCCCTCGCCGGAGGCGTGGGTGTAGGCGTAGAGCGCGACGTCCGCGAGGCCGTAGCGCTCACCGACGAAGAAGGCGTGCTGGCCCAGGTGGCGGTCCATGACGGCGAGGGCGGCATGGCCGCGCTCGGTGCGCAGCGGCACCTCGGCCTCGCGCCCGGCGGGCACGCCGAAGTAGGCGAGCCACGCGCGCACCACCGCGACGTTCGGCTCGTGGTCGTACTGCTCGAAGAACATCCACTGCAGCGTGCGCGCGCGCTCGAGTCGGTCGCGCGGCGCGAAGCGGGTGTCCTCGGCGAGATACCAGAGGATGGCGTTCGACTCGCCCAGCACGGTGCCGTCGTCGAGCTCGAGCGCCGGGACGCGGCCGATGGGGTTCCTGGCGCGGAACTCGGGCGTGCGCACCGCACCCGCGGGCATGTCGAGGTGCACGCGCTCGTAGGCGATGCCGAGCTGCGCGAGCAGGAGGCGGATCTTGTAGCAGTTGCCCGAGGGCGGATAATCGTAGAGCTTCATGGCGTGTGGGCCTCACGCTAGGTGGGCGGCGTCTCGGCCAGCTTGTGCAGGCGCAGGCAGCCCTCGGCCAGGTTGCGCGCCGAGACCGCGTCGTCGGGCACCAGCTCCTTGGCCAGCTTCTTGAGCTCGGTCGCGATCTGCCCCATCACCGCCTGGTCGGGCGTGCCGGCGAGGATCTCGGCGTGGGCGTCGAGCTCCTCGGCGATACGGGTGCGGCGCCCATGGTGGGTGTCATGTGAACGCAGCGTCCCCGCGACTTGCCTGAGCTCCTGGACAATCAGCTGAAGCGGCTCGATCGTGGACATGGCCCGAAGGTACAGCGACTCCGGCCGCGCGCGGCGGCAGATCTCCTCGTGGCGGACGCCGGTGCGGGCGGCGCGCTACGGGCGCGACGGCAGCTTCGTTTGCTGGGCGAGCAGGCCGGCGAGATCATCGGCGTGCTCCTCTTCCTTGGCCAGGATCCCCTCGAGCATGCGCTTCGTGGTGATGTCGTTGTCGGCAAGGTAGCGGATCATCTCGGTGTACGAGTCGATGGCGACGCGCTCGGCGATGAGATCCTCGCGCAGCATGTCCAGCAGCGTGCGACCCTCGACGTACTCGGAGTGCGAGCGGCTGGTCATGTCTTGCGGGTTGAAATTGGGCTCGCCGTTCAGCTGCACGATGCGACGCGCGATCTCGTCAGCGTGACCCTGCTCCTCGTTGGCGTGCTCGAGGAACTCGTCGGCGATCGACTTGGCCTCGAGCCCCTGCGCCATGAAGTAGTGCCGCTTGTAGCGGAGCACGCAGACGATCTCGGTGGCGAGGGCCTCGTTGAGCAGCTTCACGACCGTCTCGCGGTCGGCCCGATAGTGCTCGGTGACCGCGCCCTTCTCGATGTGCTCGCGCGCGCGGCGGCGAAGCTCCTTCACGTCGGTGAGAAATGCTCCGTCCGGGCTCTTCGTCGTCGTCGTCGTGGTCGTCATGGCGGCTCCCCTTTTCTCGAACGCTCATGTAGGTGCAAGCGTCGAACCAGCAACCGGCACACCAGAATCACCAGCCTTTGACGCGGGGCGTGCGCGCGCCAGATGCGCGCATGCGCTCGCTGCGCGGGGGCGACACACCAGGGGCCCGCGACATTCGACCGCCCCGGCGACGCGCGGTCGTCTGGCCTGGCGAGTCGAGGCCCCGCGCGCCTGGGGGTACCAGCATGCAGCCGAGTCGCGCCTACATGCGCAACCACCTAGATTCACTCGGGTCCTGGTCCGGCTCGGCGCTTGCACAATGCCAGAGCACCGAAACGGAGGAAGTGTCTCATGCGCCCATGGAAGATTCTCGCGCTCGCCCTGCCGCTCGTGCTGAGCGTCGCGGCCTGCAGCAGCAAGAAGAAGAGCGGACCGGGCGGGCCCGGTCCCGCCGGCTGGCTGGTCGGCGACGACGGCACCATGCTGCGCGTCGACCACGACGAGTACGTCGACGTGTCGACCTACGACCTCGGCATCGACGCGGATCTGCTGTCCATCGCCTGCCGCGGCGCGGAGGCCGCTTGGGTCACCGGCGCGCACGGCACGCTGCTGCAGACCACCGACGGCGGTGTCTCGTGGGTCACGGTCGCCTCGGGCACCGACGCCGACCTGCGCGCGGTCGCGGTCGCGGGCACGGACCATGTGTTCGTCGCGGGCGCGGGCGGCACGTTCCTGGTCAGCAACGACTCGGGCGCGAGCTGGCACCCGGTCATCGGCCGCACCGTCGGCTGGACCGCGGTGGCCACCGCCGCCGCGGGTGACTTCGCGCTGCTCGCTGCCGAGGACGGCACGCTGTGGCGCTACGACTCGGCCGAGGACAGCCTCGCGCCCGTGTGGATGGGCAGCGGGACTTCGATCAGCGGCCTCGCGCTCACGCCCGACGGCACGCGCGCGGCGGCCGTGGGCGCCGGCGGGCTGTTCCTGGAGAGCGACGATCGCGGCCTGACCTGGAGCGAGCGGGACATGCCCACGTCGCGCGATCTCGTGGCCGTGCGCCTGTCGCGCGATGGCTCGCTGGCCCTGGCGGTCGGCGCGGGCGGCGCGGTGGTGCGCGCGACCTCGTTCGCCACCGAGTTGATGGAGATTGCCGACCCGGGCGTCACGCTGCGCGCGCTGCACCTGGCGAGCGACGGGCACGGCTCGGTCGTGGGCGACGGCGGCTCGCTGTACG
>JBKJOI010000511.1:0-13656 GCA_046595695.1 Haliangiales bacterium
TCGATGACTACGAGGTCATCCGCGTGCACGTGAAGAAGGACCACGACGAGGCCATGGTCCAGGTCAAGTACACCTGGCACCTCGACTCGAAGGGCATCGTGAACGAGACGGTGACCGACCAGCTCTGGGAGCGTAGCGGCAGCAACTGGTGGATGAAGGAAGAGCTCTTCAAGCGCGGCGACGACATGCCAGGCGTGGCGAAGGCAAAGGCGAAGGGCCCCAAGCGCGACCCCCGCTCGCCCAAGAAGTCGAAGGAATCCGCGCCGCCAGGCGGGCCCGAATCCGGAACCGAAGCCGAGCCCGAAACCAAAAGCGGCAGCGAGCCCGCCGCCGTCCCCGCCGCTGCCGAGTCGTCCGATCCATCTTCTGCGGCCGCGCAGAGCGGAAAAGCTAGCGGTGACGCACATTTGTAGGCAATAATTTGCCACGGTGTCGGGTTTCGAGTTCGTCCAGCGCGGTAAGGTCCTGATCGTCAAGAAGCAGTTCCAGGACGCCGTGAAGGTCTGTCGGCTCGGCCTGCTGGCGCACCCCACGCTGGTGGAAGGACGCCTGGTGCTGGGCATGGCGCTCATGGCGCTGTCCCGCTACGACGAGGTCCTCGCCGAGATGCGCGTGGCCCTCGAGCTCGACAAGCAGAGCCCGCTCGGCTTCCTGCTGAAGGGCGAGGCGCTCTTGCGCAAGGGCGACCTACGCCAGGCCGACGAGGTGCTCCTGCGCGCCCGCCAGCTCGACCCGCTGAACGACAAGGTCGGCAGCCTGCTCGACGAGGTCAAGCGCGCCAAGGAGAGCGGCGGCCGGCTCGGGCGGCCCATCGCGCCACCCTCGTTCAAGGCCGAGGCCACCGAGACGCGCATGTACCCGGCGCACGCCAGCGAGGGCAGCGCGGTCAACGACGCACCGCCGTCGCAGGCGAACACCCCGCCGCTGGGTGCGCCGCAGCCGGTCTTCCGCAGCTCGCCGCGCTCGAATGCGACGCCCACCGAGCCCCGTCCGACCCAGGCGTCGGGGCAGGTGATCACGCAGTCGCCGGCGCAGCAGCTCGCGGTCGGCGACAAGTCGGCGACCATCGTGCTCGAGTCGCGCGACGTCACCAAGGACGACGACGACGAGAGTCACCCCGACATCCAGCGCTCCTCGGTGCTCGAGATCCAGTCGCGCGATCTCGAGGAGATGTCGCCGCCGGCGGTCAGTGTGCGCGCCATGGCCGCGCGCGGCCCCGGCGACGAGACCGGCACGCGCACGCTGGCGCCGGCCCCCGCGGATCTGAACGCGTCGTTCGACGAGGACGAGCACTCCACCGAGACGCTCGAGCGCAAGCGGCCCAATCTGCCGAGCGCGTCGCCGCGCGCGGGCAGCCCCAACGTCATCGCGCGCCGCAAGACTGGCCTGCCCGACGTCGGCGAGAGCGACGACGACGACTCGGGCGATCACGCCGACAACTACGTGATCGTCGACCTGGCCACCGGCGCCAAGGCCTCGCCACTCTTGCCGGCGCGGCCCGGCGTCGGCCCGGGCGGCGAGGGCGTCACCTCGGCGCTCGACTCCATCGAGAGCATGATCGAGGCTGACGACTACGACGATCCGTCGGGCCTCGGCGAGAGCGCCGGCGGCGACAGCACCGCGCGGCAGCGGCGCATCTCGCGCGCCATGTCGGCGGGGCCGCCTTCCGAGCCGAAGGGCATGCGCGCGCCCCTGGGTCGGGGCAGCCGCGGCGATGCACCCGGCGATGGTGGACCGACCTCGCTGGCGGGGCCCGCCTCGCGCCGCGCCGTGCCGCGCGCGACCCCCGAGGACGACACCGCGCAGGGCAAGTTCGGCAAGGGCGTCGGCTTCGTCGACGACGAGATGGAGTCGACCTCGCCGCAGCCGGTCGAGGCGCGCCGGCCAGTCGACGCCCGGCGCCAGCGGCCGAGCAACGCGCCGCTGCCGGCGCCGCCCGAGGAGCCGTTGCCACTGCCGGCGCCGCTGCCCGGCGTCGATCCGTGGGCCGCAAGCCCGCCGCGCCCGGCGCTGCCGCCGCCGCGGCCCACGCTGCCGCCGCGGCCGACGTCCGCGCCCGCGAGCGCGAGCGCGCAGGGCACGCCCGGCAGCGTGGCCACGCCCAAGCGCAAGCCCGGCGACAACACCGGGACCACGCGCGATCGCGATCGCCTCCGCTCGTCGCCGACCGCGACCGGCATGGTGCGCGGCCTGCGCCCGCTGGTCATGGGGCTCATCGCCGCGCTGGTGGTCGCCGGCGCGATCGCCGCCGGCCTGGTCGTGCGCGAGCAGCGCGTCAAGCGGCGCATCCGCCAGCTCACCGACAACGCGGCGCTGCTCGCGGCCGCGCAGACCTACCGCGCGTACACGCAGGCCGAGGCCAACTACCGGGCCATCCTGCAGCAGCGCGACGACGTCACCACACGCGCGGCGCTGGCGCGCGTGCGCGCCGTGATGGCCGCCGAGTTCGGCGAGCCACCCGACGAGGCCATCGCCCTGCTCGAGGGCCTGTCCGGCTCGAAGAGCCGCGACGTCGCGTGCGCGCAGGTGTACGTCGCGCTCGCCAAGGGCGACAGCCTGGCCGCGGGTCGCGCCGGGCGCGACGCGGTCGCGCAGTTCCCGACCGACGCCGAGAGCCACTACCTGCTCGGACGCGCGCTCTATGTCACCGACGACGTCACCGGCGCCGCCAACGAGCTGGGCGAGTCGATCAAGCTGGGCGCCACGCCGATGGCGCTCATCGCGCTCGGCGTCGCCGAGCAGAGCCGCGGCCGCGCCGACGCCGCGGTGGCCGCGATCGATCAGGCGCTCGCGCTCGCGCCCGGGCATCCCGCCGCCACCATCGAGCGCGCGCGCGTGCTCGCGGCGGCGAACCGCCTGCCCGCGGCTGGCGCCGAGCCCGCCTCACCCGAGGCCGCGCTCACCCAGATCCTGCGCGCGGGCGCGCAGGCCGAGGGCGGCGAGCCGCCGGTGGTGTCGCGCGCGCAGCTCGGCTGGGCCTCGCTCGCGCTCGCCGAGGTGAAGCTGGCGCGTGGCGAGCTGCCCGCGGCCAAGGGCGCGCTCGCCGCCGCGGTCGAGTCGCGTCCCGGCAACGATCGTCGCTTCGTCGAGGCGCTGTTCTCGGCGTACCTGCTCGCCGGCGATACCACCGCGGCGCGCGCCGAGGCCGAGCGCGCCGTGCAGACCTGGCCGGCAGAGGGCGCGCCGCACGTGTGGCTGGCGCGCGTGGCGCTCGCCGAGAAGAAGGCCGAGGTCGCGCTCGCCGAGCTCGACAAGGCGGGCGCGGCAGGCGCGCGCCCCGAGGCGCTGTCGATCCGCGGGCAGGCGAAGCTCGAGCTCGGCGATCTCGAGGGCGCCGTGCGCGACCTCGACGAGGCGCTGGCGGCGCGGCCCGACGACCGCGGCGCGCTGCTCGCGCGTGCGCTCGTGGATCTCGGCCGCGGTGATCCGCGCGCGGCGGCGACGCGCGCCGAGGCGCTCTACGCGCTCAACCAGGATCCCGAGATTGGCGTGGTCTACGGCGCGGCGCTGCGCGAGCTCGGCGATCGGCCGAAGGCGCGCGAGGTGCTCGAGCTGGCCATCAAGTCACCGCGCGGCAAGCGCGGCTACATCGAGCTGGCGCGGCTGCATCGTGACGAGGGCCGCTGGGCCGAGGCGCGCGAGGCCTACGCGCGCGCCATCGAGCAGGCGCCGCGCGCCTACGACGCGCGCCTCGAGGCCGCGGTGCTGGCGTGGGACCAGGGTGACGCGCGCGGCGCGCGCGACGCCGTCGACGCGCTGGTGATCGATGCGCCCGAGGAGGCCGAGGTGCTGCTCGAGTGCGCCCGGCTGCACACCGTGACCGGAGACCTGGGTGGCGCCCAGAAGTGCCTCGACGGCGCGGCGCGCCTGAACCTCATGCCGGCGGCGCGCGGGCGGCACGCGCGCGAGAAGGGCCGGCTCCTGCTCCTGCGTCGTGATCCGCGCGGCGCGGCCGCCGAGCTCAAGCGCGCCGTGGTCGCGCTGCCCGAGGACACCGACGCGCGCATCTTGCTCATCGACGCGTCCCTGCAGCTCGACGATCGCGACGGCGTGAACGCGGTGTTGACCGAGGTGCTGAAGAAGTTCTCCGGCCGCGCCGAGGCCGACCTCGCGCGCGGTCGCGTCCACGTCGCCAACGGCGCGTTCGCGCAGGCCATCGACGCCTTCCTCGCCGCCGGCAAGGCCATGGCGGCGGGCGTCGCACCGCCGCGCCAGGTCTCCGACGGCCTCGCGTGGCTGGGCCGCGCCTACTACTTCAACAACGAGCTGGCCAAGGCGCGCGCCTCGCTCGAGGAGGCCGCGCGCCTCGATCCCTCGAACGTCGAGGCATACTTCCACCTGGGCCTCTTGCTCGTGGACCAGGGCCAGCTCGCCCTGGCGCGCGCGGCCTTCCAGCGCGCCACCGACGCCAACCCGGGCTTCCCCGACGCGTGGTTCTTCCTCGGCGACACCTCGCGCCGCCTGGGCGACCGTGGCAAGGCGATCTCGGCCTATGCGGTCTACCTGCGGCTCGTGCCCAAGGGCGACTACGCCGCCGAGGCCCGGAAGTTCTCGCCCTGAGCCGCAGCCGGTAGGCCGGCCTCAGACCGTCAGACCGACCAGTTCTCGTCGCCCCAGCCCTGCCAGGGGACAATTGTGGAGAGCGCGCCGCCCTGCGGCACGCGCGCCAGCACGACCCCGGCGAACTCGAGCGTCATCCACAGACGCAGCTCATCGTGCGGCTTGGCGCCCAGCGCCGCGAAGGGCAGGGCGAGCTCGACGACCTCACCGGAGCCCACGCGTCCACCCAGCGCGCGCAGCTCGGGGCCGCCGTCGGCCGCGCCGAGCGTGACCTCGAGGTGGGTCTCGTGATCGCCGGCGCGCACCCACAGGGACATGTGCGAGGCCGCGACGCGGCGGCGGTCGTCCTTGTGCGGATCCAGGCACAGGTAGAGGCGCTCGAGATCGAAGCCGATCAGCACCGCAGCGACCGGGTGGACCGGGCCGGCCATGACCGCGCCGGGCGCGATCTCGTGGCGCGCCGCGCCCTGCCACTCGTAGAACGCGCGCGCGCGGCCGTCGAGGCGGGGCCGGATGAACGCGTGCGGCTCGGCGGCGCGCGCGGCGGCCGCGTTGCTCTGCGAGATGGGCTCGCGCAGCGCCGCGGGCGGCTCGTCGCCGAGCACGCGCCACGCCGCCGCCAGGTGGGCGCGGAACAGCTCGTCGAAGACGCCGTCCTCGGCTGACGAGAACGGCGCGCCGAACCACCAGAACCAGTCGGAGCCCTCGGCCGCGAGCAGGAGCCGCCGGGCCTCGCGCACGCTCGGGTCGTGCAGCCCGCGCGCCGCCTCGGCGATCGCCAGCTTCTCGCGCGAGCGCCCCAGCAGCGTCCAGGCGCGGTTCTTCACCGGGTCGCCGATCCAGATGTGGAAGTCGGCGTCGATCCACGAGCCGGAGTGCAGCCGCGACAGCGGCCGCGCCGCGGCGCCGCGCTCCTGCACGACGTCGGACATGGTGCGAGTGCGCACGAGGCCGGACTCGGTCGCGCGCTCGAGGCGCGTGTACAGCGCGTCGAGGAAGGCCTTGCCGCGCTGCGGGAACGACTCCCACGCGTTCTCGCCGTCGAGGAAGATGCCGCACAGCCCGCCCTCGCCGGCGCTCGCGCGCGCCGAGGCGATGAGGTCGTCGGCCGCGGCGTCGGCCTCGACGTCGGCGTAGCGGAAGCCGATGCGGTCGGAGAGCTCGCGGTCGCGGAAGGCGAGGGCGACCTTACCCTGCCGCCACAGGTGCGCGCGCGCCGGGCCGGGCAGCCCGTCGCCGTCCTCGGGTACGGCCGCCAGCGAGCGCGCCAGCGTCTCCTCGTCGCCGCACAGCCAGGTCATGCCGGAGGCGCCGTAGAGCTCGACCGCCTCGGGCGAGAGCGAGCCCTCGGGCGGCCACATGCCGGCGGGCTTCTTGCCGAAGACCCGCTCGTGCAGGGCGAGCGCGAGCAGCATCTGCTCGCGCGCGTCGTCAGGGCGCGCGAACCGCGGCGGCAGCTTGTCGAGCGGACGCGAGCGTTTGGCGACCTCGGTGTCGATCACCAGCGGCACGATGGGGTGGTAGTACGGGCTCGACGCCAGCTCGATCTGGCCGCGCTCGGCGAGCGCGCGCCACGACGGCAGGACCTTGGCCGCCGCGTGCCGCACCGCGGCCAGCAGCACCGCCTTGTCGTGCTCGTCGTACGCGGTGCCCTTGTGGTCGAGCGCGTCGATCGCGCGATCGTCCTCGCGCGCCGCCCAGCCCAGCCAGGACAGCAGGAACAGACACTCGGTGTCGCGCAGGTCGGCGCTGGTGAAGCGCCGCGCCGCCGACGCGATCGCCTCGGGGCGACCGTCCTGGCCGCGCTTGGCGAGCAGCTCGGCGAAGCGAGGCCGCGGCGCGATCATCTTGTCCCAGCGCACCGAGAAGCTGCGCGCCACGACCTCGCGCCGCTCGGCCTCGTCGAGCGCGTCGCTCGGCTTCTCGGCGATGCGCTCGAGCTCGTCCTTGGCGCCCGTGACCATGGCCAGGATCTGGTCGACCAGCGACGGCACGAAGTTCACGGTGGCGCGCACGCCGGGATGGCGCTCGAGCGCGCGCGCCATGTCCAGGTAGCCGCTCGCCGCGTGCAGGCGCACCCACGGCAGCACCGGCACACCCGTCTCGGGGTGCACGTAGCGTGGCTGGTGCATGTGCCACAGGAAGACGATGTCGGAGGGCCGCGTCATCAGAACTTGTGTCCCTTGGGCACCACGACGAGGTCGTCCTCGGTGAGCACGTGCAGACCGCGCCGGCGGTCCGCCTCGTGGTCGTAGCCGACCTCGAGCCCCTCGGGGATGTGCACGTTCTTGTCGATGATCGCGCGCCGCACGCGCGCGTGCCGGCCGATCTGCGCGCCCTCGAACAGGATCGACTGCTCGACGTGCGAGAAGCTGTTCACGCGCACGTTGGGCGACAGCACGCTGCGGTTGATGCGTCCGCCCGAGATGATGCAGCCCTCGGCGACCAGCGAGTCGGTCGCGGTGCCGACGCGCTCGTTCTCGGCGAAAACGAACTTGGCCGGCGGCAGCGAGCGGATCCAGGTCAGGATCGGCCAGCGATCGTTGTACAGGTTCAGCACCGGGTGAACGTTCACCAGGTCCATGTTGGCCGAGAAGTACGAGGCCAGCGTGCCGACGTCGCGCCAGTAGCCGCGCTCGCGCTCGTCGGACCCGGGGATCTCGTTGCGGCTGAAGTCGTAGACCGCGACCTTCCGGCGCCCGAGCAGCGCGGGCAAGATGTTGCGGCCGAAGTCGTGGCGCGACTCCTCGTCGGCGCCGTCGCGCACGAGCTCCTCGATGAGCGCGTCGGTGTTCCAGATGTAGTTACCCATCGAGCACAGGACCCAGCCCGGGCGGCCCGGCATCTCGGCCGGGTGCTCGGGCTTCTCGATGAACGACGTCATGTTCCAGCTCTCGTCGACGCCGATCACGCCCATGCCGCGCGCTTCCTCGACCGGGAAGGGGATGGCGGCGACCGTCATCTCGGCGTTGACCTCGATGTGGTGATCGAGCATCTGGCGAACGTCCATCTTGTAGATGTGGTCCGATGAGAACACGCAGACGAAGTCGGGCTCTTCGTCGGTGAGGACGTTGATCGACTGGTAGAGCGCGTCGGCCGAGCCGCGGAACCAGCTCTTGCCGGTGCGCTGCTGCGCGGGCACCGCCTCGACGTACGAGTCGAGCATGTGCGGCAGGTGCCAGCCGCGCGCGAGGTGCGTGTTGAGCGAGTCGCTCTTGTACTGCGTGAGCACCTTGATCTTGAAGAACCCGCTGTTGATGAGGTTCGACAGGACGAAGTCGATGAGCCGGTAGCGGCCACCGATGGGCACCGCAGGCTTGGCGCGGTCGGCGGTGAGCGGCATGAGGCGCGTGCCCTCGCCACCTGCGAGGACGACGGAGAGCACGCGCGGCGAAGGTCCGCGCCGAGGCAGGAACTTCGTACGAGGCGACATGACGCGACCCTTATTTATTGGCTGGAGAGGACTTGGCCGGCGCGGCGTGACTGGACCCGAAGATCTGGTCCCGGAACAAGATCAGGCCACCGCCGACGAGCACGGCGAGCACGATGGCGACGACGACGGCGATGGCCGTGCCGCGTCCACCCTTCTCGACCTTTTGGTTCACACCCGTACGATCGGGTTCGAGGATCTGTTGCAGCGAGTCGACCTCGCCGAGCGCCGAACCGCCGACCTGCGCGCGTGGCTCGGGCGGCGCCGAGCGCTCCTGCTTGCTAGGTGGGCGGACGACCGGCATGCCCTGCGAGCCGCTCGCCGACGGCGCGGCGCCCTGGTTCGGGCGCGGCGGCGGTGCGACGCGCGCGTTGGTCGGCGAGCCGACCGCGCGCACCGCCTGCGAGCCGCCGCGATCGTTCATCGCCTGCGGGTTGCTGCCGGTGCCGCTGCCGACCTCGTCGGCCCAGCCGCTGGTGTCGATGAACGAGCCGGGATCGAGCGCCTGGCCGCCGGCGTTGCCGCTGTTCTCGGGCAGCGGCTCGTCGAAGTGATCGAGCGAGGTGAACTTCTGCATCTCGTCGACGATGAGCGAGTCGATGAGCTGCTTGCCGCCGGTGCCGGCTGCGCGTGGCTTGTTGCGGTCGCGCTCGGCGACCGCCTCGAGCACCAGGATGCGCAGATCCTGGTTGGTCACCTTCATGCTGCGCGAGAACAGGATCTGCGCGATGGCTTCCTGCAGCTCGCCGGCGCTCTGGTAGCGATCGCGCGGATCGCGCGCGAGCGCCTTGCGCACGACCGCCTCGAGGTCGGAATCGACCTCGGGGTTGATCGCCTGCACCGAGGGAATCTTGGCCTGCCGCACCAGCTCGACAGTCTGGTAGTCGGTCTCGCCGTAGAAGAGGCGGCGACCGGTCAGCATCTCCCAGAGCAGGATGCCGACGGCGAAGATGTCGGCGCGACGGTCGACCTCGACGCCGCTCGCGGCCTCGGGCGAGAGGTACGAGAACTTGCCCTTCACGACGCCGGGGTCGGTGGTCTCGATCTGCGACGTTGCCTTGGCGAGGCCGAAATCGACGAGCTTCACCTCGGCCTGCTTGGAGATGAGGATGTTCGGCGGCGAGATGTCCCGGTGCACGATGCCGAGCGAGCGACCCGTCTCGGGATCCGACGCCTCGTGCGCGTACGCGAGCCCCTTGCACACCTCGGCCATGAGCCAGAGGATGTGCGGGACCTTCATCTTGCGGCCCAGCTTCTTCTGGTGCTCGCAGAGGCCCTTGAGGTTCACCCCGTCGACGTACTCCATGACGATGAAGTACGAGGTGTCGGCGATGCCGATGTCGAAGACGTGGACGATGTTGGCGTGCTGCAGGTGCAGCGAGAGCCGGGCCTCGTCCAAGAACATGGAGACGAACTTCTTGTTCTTGGTCAGGTTCGGAAGAATTCGCTTGATCGCGACGCTCTTCTTGAAACCCTTGATGCCTTCCGCCACACCGCGGAAGACCTCGGCCATGCCGCCTTGGTCGACTCGTTCCGTAATGGTGTAACGCTGATCGGCCATGGTCTGTCGCGGATGCGGTAACGCGAACTATATCAGAACGCGACTCCCGCTGGCAAATGCAGGGGACCGCAGGGTTTTTCGGGGAGTGGCTGAACCGCCCAGATGGGGGTGTTGTCTACCGTTCGTTCAGGCGTTCAGGGGTTTGTCCAGAGCGTTTCTCCGGCATTTGCCCGATTCGCCGGCATTCGGCTTGGTCGGCTTGGTCGGCTTGCGCGCCTTATTCGCTTATTCGCCTATTCGCCTATTCGCCTATTCGTCAGAGGACGGGCCAGCCGTGGGCTCGTCTCCACCGCCGCCCATGTCGCTCAGGCCTTCGCCGCCACGGCCACCGGCCGCCGCGGCCTGCTCTTCTTCCTCGCGCTCTTCCTTGCAGCCGATGCACAGCGTTGCCATCGGACGCGCGACGAGTCGGCGGAAGCCGATCTCCTCGTCGCAGTCCTCGCACTGGTTGATGGTGCCAGCGTCGAGGCGCTCGATCGCGCCGTTGATCTTCCCGAGCAACCCGCTCTCGCGGTCACGGAGTCGGAGCTCGGTGGAGAAGAGCTCCTCTTCCATGGACTCGTCGATGGAATCGCGGCCGACCGCGCCACGGTCGCGGTTCATGCTGAACGCGAGACCTTCCTGGGCGCTCTTCAGGAGACGCTGCTTCTCGGCGAGTAACACCTCGCGGAGCTTCTCAGACTGCTGTGGTGTCAACATCACTTGCTCCGTTGGGAGAGCCAGCATAACGACTGCCGGATCCCAGAGTCAACGCGCCAGTTTGGCGCCTGGAACAGATCGGAAGAACGGGACGTTCGTTTGAGTAACACATCTCGTCCGCACGTCCACTAGTTGCGGGTCGTTCACCACCTTGTCGGAGTAAAAACACCGTGCGCCAGAACCTATGGAAGCTCACCACCGCGGTCTTCGCGCTCACCACTGTCACCGCGATCGTGGGGCCCTGGAAGGATGGCAGCAGCTCGAGCGTCGGCAAGGACGAGATCGCGCGGCGCACGAATGATCTCCGCCGCCCGCTGCGCGTCTCCGCGTCGGCGGTCGGACTCGACGAAGATCAGCTGGCCCGCGATCTCGAGCGCGCGACCGCGACGCAGGCGATCATCATCCTCGAGAAGCTCGGCCAGGTCGGCAGCGATCGCGCGGTGCCCGCGATCGCGAAGCGCATCGACGATCGCCGGCAGGGCGTGGCCGAGGCCGCGGTCGCGGCGCTCGGCGCCATCGGTAGCGACGACGCGGTCGAGTTGCTCGTCACGCTCGTGGACGATCGGCGCCTGCGCCTGCGCAGCGCCGCGGTGGTCGCGCTCGGCACCGCGGCGACGCCGCGCGCGGTCGAGACGCTGGTGGCGATCGCGAAGGACCGCCGGCACCCGCAGCGCGCGTCGGCGATCGGGGCGCTCGCCGACACCCGGTCGGGCGACGCGATGGCGGTCTACCGCGAGCTCGTCGCCACTGGCGGACGCGAGGCGGCGACGCTGGCGATCCAGGCGGCCGGCCGCATGGGCACGCCCGAGGCGAGCCTCTACCTGCGCGAGCTCATGAAGCACCCCGACGCGCAGATCCGCGCGGCCGCGCTGGCGGCGCTGCCCGACGCCTCGGATCCCGAGACCGCGGCGCTGCTCATGGAGCTGCTCGCCACCGGCGCGCCCGAGGCGGCGGCGGCGGCGGCCTACGCGCTCGGCCGCGCCGGCGTCGTGGACGCGGTGCCGCTGCTCGCGCAGCTCGCGCACGACGGCGCGCCCGACGTGCGGCGCGCCTGCGTGATGGCGCTCGGTCAGATCGGCGGCAAGGACGCGCGCGTCGCGCTCGTGCAGATCCTGAAGGGCGGCCAGCGCGACCTCGTCTACCAGGCGGCGCAGGCGCTCGTCGAGGACGGGGACCCCGAGTCGATCGCGCTGCTGGTCGAGCTGTGGAAGACCGGCCGCGGCACCGATCGGCAGGCGGCGCTGTGGGCGTTGCAGAGCGCGGGCGGCCCCGAGGTCGAGCCCGCGATGCTCGAGGCCGCCAGGAGCGGCCGCCCCGAGGACCGGCGCATCGCGCTCGAGTACCTGGTGCGCACCGGGCATCCCGAGGCGGTCGCGATCGCGGTCGATATGGCCAAGTACGGCAACCGCGATCTCAAGTACCAGGCGATGTACACGCTGGCGCGCGCGGGCACACCCGAGGCGCGCGCGGCGCTCAAGGAGATCGCGAAGACCTCGACCGGCCAGCAGCGCGTGCAGGCGCTCGAGATGCTCGGCGACGCGGCGATGGAGGATCCCGAGATCACCGCGCTGCTGGTCGACTCGCTGAACGGCGGCAAGCAGCAGGAGGCGCAGTCGGCCGCCTGGGCGCTCGCGCGCGCCGGCACGCCCGAGGCGCGCGAGGCGCTGATCGGCGCGCTGCGCGACGGTAACCCCAACGTCGCGCAGGCGGCGGCGAACGCGCTCGGCCAGGTCGGCGGGCCCGAGGCGCACGCGGCGCTGGCCGAGGCGGCGCGCTCGGGCGACCCGCGCGTGCGCGCCGGCGCGCTGCAGGCGCTGGTGCAGACCGGCTCACCCGACGCGGTCGCGGTGGCCGCGGGTGCGCTCAAGGACAAGGATCCGCAGGTCGCCCAGGCGGCGGCTTACGCGCTCATGAGCGTCGACACGCCCGAATCGCGCGACCTCCTGCGCCAGGTGGTGAAGGACGGCGGCACCGCCGACCCCGCGGTGCGCGTGGCCGCGATCTACTCGCTCGGCCGCGACGACGACCCGGCGACCGTCGAGCTCCTGCTCGACGCCAGCAAGCACAAGGATCCGCAGGTGCGCGGCGCGGCGCTGTCGGCGCTGGCGCAGAACGGCTCGCCGCAGGCGATCGAGGGCGTGCTCGACGCGGCCGAGGGCGGCGACAGCGAGTCACGCGTGCAGGCGATCTCGATGCTGGGCAACTTCGACGACGTGCGCGTGCAGGAGACCCTGACCAGCGCCATCAGCGACGACGATCCGCAGGTCGCCACCGCGGCCATCCAGACCGCGACCTACGCGCTCGGCGACGACGCCGACGCGCTGCTGCTGTCGCGCTTCGACGACCCGCGCGCCCCGCGCGAGGTGCGCATGGCTGCCGCCTACGCGCTGCGCGGCCGCGGCGTGAACCTGTCCGAATCCCAGGAGAAGACCGCCACCGAGCTCATCGGCGCAGAGGACGCGTACGGCGGCGGCGCGTACGGCGGCGGGATATACCCGGGCGCCGGAAACTACTACGAAGAAGGGTAGTTTTTCTCGCCCCGCGGCCGCCGAGGACGGCTTACGAGGCCTTCTTCTCGCGCACGAGCTGCGGACGCTCGCGGTTCGTGACGACCTCGCGGTTCACCACGCACTCGCGCACGCCGGTGAGCGAGGGAATCTCGTACATGACGTCGAGCATGACCTCTTCGAGGATGGCGCGCAGGCCGCGGGCGCCCGACTTGCGGCGGTGCGCCTCTTCGGCCACCGCGCGCAGCGCGTCGTCGGTGAAGCGGAGCTTGACGCCTTCCATGTCGAAGAGCCGCTCGTACTGGCGCGCCAGCGCATTCTTGGGCCGCCACAGTACTTCGGTCAGCGAGTCGACGTTCAGCTCGTCGCACGACACGATGATTGGCAGACGGCCCATGAACTCGGGGATCATACCGAACTTGATGAGGTCCTCGGTGCGCGCTGCCGAGCGCAGCTGGTCTTTGTCGTCCTTGGCCACGCCGATCGAGGCGCCGAAGCCGAGGCCGCGCTCGCCGACACGGCGGCGGACGATGTCCTCGAGCCCGTTGAAGGCGCCCGTGCAGATGAACAAGATGTCGGTCGTGTCGATCTGGATCAGCTCCTGCTGCGGGCGGTTGCGCGCGCCGTCAGGGGTGATCGTGGCCGTCTTGCCCTCGAGGATCTTGAGCAGGGCCTGCTGCACGCCCTCGCCCGAGACGTCGCGGGTGGGGGAGGGCATGCCGCCCTTGCGCGCGATCTTGTCGATCTCGTCGATGCAGATGATCCCACGCGCCGCCCGCTCGACGTCGGACTGCTTGCCGCGCACGCCGATCCGCTTGTAGTGGTTGTGCACCGCCACCGCGAGGATCTTCTTGGCCCGATCCTGACCGATGACGTACTCGTCGAGCACGCCCTTGATC
>JBKJOI010000184.1:0-3347 GCA_046595695.1 Haliangiales bacterium
GCCGTCGAGATCGTGATGCCACGCTCGCGCTCTTCGGGGGCCTTGTCGATCTGGTCGTAGGCGATGAAGCTCGCCAGCTTCTTGCCGGCCTGCGTCTTCGTAATCGCCGCCGTCAGCGTGGTCTTGCCGTGGTCGACGTGCCCGATCGTCCCGATGTTGACGTGGGGCTTGTTACGAACGAACTTCTCCTTGGACATGGCGCGCGCCTCCGCGTGGTAACTCTGCTCGCTGGCTGCGAGCTGCTTGTTGCTGGCCTTGGCAGGCCGTTGAAAAACTAAAACAACTAAACAGAGCCCTCGATCAGGATTGAACTGATGACCCCGTCCTTACCAAGGACGTGCTCTGCCACTGAGCTACGAGGGCACTTCTTTTCTCAGGTCTCGGATCTCGAATCGTTCGGTGCTGCTACGTAGGTCGTGCCTGCTTCGAGTGCTTGCTACTGCCGAGCGGGCGACGGGACTCGAACCCGCGACGTCCAGCTTGGAAGGCTGGAGCTCTACCAACTGAGCTACACCCGCCTGCGTTGCCTTGCCGGTGGAGGGGGAAGGATTCGAACCTTCGAAGGCGTAAGCCGGCAGATTTACAGTCTGCTCCCTTTGGCCACTCGGGAACCCCTCCTCGAGTTTCACGTATTGCGGTGTTTCCTTTTACTTTTTCGCCCCTTGCGCGTGCCCTTTTGGTTTGTTCTTCTCGGAGTCTTATCGGAGCTGGCGATCGGAATCGAACCGATGACCTGCTGTTTACAAGGCAGCTGCTCTACCAACTGAGCTACGCCAGCGGCGCACGTTCTTACAAATTGCCGAATGATGACGAACGGTTATCTATTCTCAACAACCCGGGCCAAACGAATGCACGCTTATACGCGTGGGACTTCGGCGAGTCAAGTGGTTTTCGGGTGTAAATCCGATCAGATGCGCGTGAGCGTGGCCAATGGGGCGTGCGGGCGAATCAGAGATCCTGGCGACCGGGAATGTACTCGCTCGAACCGTCCGATGTCTTAGCAGATCCATCGGTCGGTGCGTCAGGAACAAGTCCTTCATCGCCCGCAGGGTTGGCCGGACCGGGAACTGTTCCAGGATGGAACAGCTCGCCCTTCTGCTGGCGGGACAGGATCGACTTCACCTCGCTCGCGCGCACGTTGGACGCATCGACCCAAACGGTCTGGATGCCCACATCGCGCGAGTGCACGACGTTCTTCTCGTGCACGTAGAGCGACTTCTCGAGCAGCTTCTTGAGCTCCTTGTTGTCGTTCAGGAGCTTCACATACTCGCGGCCGCCCGACTCGGTCATGCCGGGCGGCAGCGGCACGGACAGGAAGTCGTCCCAGAACTCCTTGTACATCTGGCCGATCTGGTAGATCGCCGCGGTCGTCCAGTAGGGGCTCGGGTAGTTCTCGATGAGGCGCGTGTAGCGCTCCTCGGCGAGCATGAAGAGCTCGCTCTTGTGCTCGAGGTCGCGGCCCATCTGCTCCTCGGGGTAGCGCAGCGGCACCGCGCGGAACTGCCGGTGCGGGATGACCGCCAGGTAATACTGCGCCATGGACGCGAAGTAGTTCGACTCGACCTCGCCGCGTGCGGCCACGTCCTTGTGGTAGGCGAGCGCCTGGCGCAGGACTTCCTCGGCGCCGGTGTAGTCCTTGAGCTCGACCAGCGCGTAGCCCAGGCGCGCCAGGGCCTCGATGCGCTCCTCGGCCCCCAGCGCGTCGAGCCCGAGCAGCTGCTCGAAGACCGCGACCGAGTCGGTGAACTGCTTCGACTCGGCGAGCACGGCGCCGAGCCGGAACGAGGCATCGCGGCCGTCCTTGGAGCCGGCGGGCGCGAGCGCCAGGGCGCGGCGGTAGCGGTCGGCGGCCGCGCCCAGCTCGCCCTTGCCCTCGAGGGCGATGCCCGCGTTGTACGAGGCCGCCGAGACCAGCGCCGAGCCGGGAAAGTCGGCGACCAGCCGGTCGTAGAGCGCGAGCGCCTGGTCGTACTGCCGCTGCATGAGCGCGTCGTTGCCCTCCTCGAAGAGGGTGCGGGCATCGGTCGCGGTGGTGGTCAGCTGGCCGTCGTCCTGCTGGACGACCTCGATGCGCATGGGCTCGAGCGTGAGCTCACGGGTGCCGCCGCGAGCGTCCGTGTCAGACGAGGGCGCCTTGTCGCCTGTCACCGGCGTGGTCGTCGAACCCTGGGAGCGTAGGGAGCCGCCGCAGCCGGGGACGACGAGGACGAGCGTGCAGGCGGCGAGGCCAAGAGCGGTGAGCGGGCGGTGCATCATGTTCCTTATAGACGTGCGGAGGTGCTGCGGGGTTCCGGGCTTGGCCCAACCTTATGCGGGGATCACGCGAACGAGTAGCCGCCGATCGCGTGGACCATCGAATTCGCAGAAGAAAATCGCCTGCCAGTGGCCGAGCTGAGGACGCCCGCCGTCCACGATCAGGGTCGTGGAGACCCCCACCAGGCTGCACTTGATGTGCGCGTCGGAGTTGTCCTCGGCGTGCGCGAAGCCGGCGTCCTTGGGCACGAGCTTGCGCAGGTGCGCGAGCATGTCCGATTTGACCGTGGGGTCGGAGTTCTCCTGCACGGTCACGCCCGCCGTTGTGTGGGGACAGTAGACGACCGCCATTCCGCCCTCGATGCCGGCGCGCCGGACCGCGCCGCGCACGAGCGCGGTCACGTCGATCATCTCTTCGCGGGTGGTGGTCTTGATCTCGATGGTCTCAAGGATGCTCATGACGAGGAGTGATGGTAGCGTAAGCCTGCGTACTCTTGAGCAAAATATTGACGGCGCGGGCCCAGGGACCAACACTCGCCGCATGGGGGAATCAAAGCTAAGTTATCTTCGCATCGCTGCGGTCGGGTTCATCGGGTTCGCAGCGATCACGATCGGGTTCGGTACGACGACGGTGGTGGTCTCGGGCTGCGATG
Source organism: Haliangiales bacterium (assembly GCA_046595695.1). GTDB lineage: Bacteria > Myxococcota_A > Polyangia > Haliangiales > SHYZ01 > JBKJOI01. The sequence continues at coordinate 2,907 of JBKJOI010000184.1, forward strand.
GTGGCGCCGCCGCGATGGCGCCTCCCGATACCTTCATCGCGCCCGAGTGTCTGCAGAACGATCAGTGCCTCGCGCCCGAGGCGCCGATCTGTTCGCTCGACGGCAAGTGCGTCGGCTGCAGCAGCAACCAGGAGTGCAAGGCCATCGATCCCGGCGCCGCGCTCTGCGCCAGCGACGGTGCCTGCGTCGCCTGCCGCGACTCGAACGACTGCGCCGATCCCGACGCCTCGGTCTGCGACAAGGAGACGCGCACCTGTCGCGCGTGCACCGCCGACGCCGACTGCAGCAGCGGCGTCTGCGACGTCGACGAGGGCCGCTGCGTCGCGTCGCTCGACGTCTACCTGGTCGACGACGACGCGCCCTGCGCGACCGGCAACGGCTCCGAGGCCGCGCCGTTCTGCACCATCGCCGAGGCGCTGGTGGCGTTCGCCGTCGCGCCGC
>JBKJOI010000272.1:0-6455 GCA_046595695.1 Haliangiales bacterium
CGCGAGCATGCCGCCCGCGGGCACGAGCGCCGGGCGGGCCGCCACGTTCACGATGCGCCCGCCACGTGTGCCCCCGGCGGGCCGCGCGCGCATGGTGCGCACGGCCTCGCGGCAGCACAGGAACGAGGTCTCGAGGTTGAGCTGCAGCTGGAAGCGCAGGTCGGCGAGCGTGGTCTCCACGATCGGCTTCATCGCGAAGCCGCCGGTGAGGTGCACCGAGCCCCAGAGCGAGGGCAGGGCCGCGTACAGCGCGACCACCGCGGCCTCGTCGGTCAAATCGACGCCGGCGACGGTGCGCAGGGCCGTGTGCTTGATCTCGGTGAGCGGGCCGCCCAAGCTGGCCTCGGGGAAGGGCACGGTCACCTGCGCGCCGGCGTCGAGCAGGCGGCGCACCACCTGGGTGCCCAGGCCACCGGTGCCGCCGGTGACGAGGAGCTGGAGACCCTGCAGGGAGGTGGACGTGGACGCGGAGGCCGGTGCCGTCGAGCTCATGCGCTAGAGCGTCTTCTTCACGAAGTGGTTGATCAAGTAGAACTTCACCAGCCGTAGATCGCCCTGCTTGGCGGTCATGCCGTTCTCGATCATGCGCGAGATGAGCTTGCCCACGGAGCCCTCGCTCCTGGGCGGCACGTCGTCGACGTCGCTCAGCTCGTGGCACTGCGAGCAGACGCGCTCGTAGGTTGTCTGCGCGAGTGCAGGATTGATAGGCGGGGGCGGCTTGCGGGCCGGCTTGGCGACGGGCGGCACGGACGGCGCGTTCGGCGTGTTCGCGGACGCGGTCGGCGCGGGCAGCGCCGGCGCAGGCAAGGGGGCCGGATCCGTCGCGGCGGGCTCCGCGGGCTCCGCGGGCGGCTCGCTGGCGCCGGGCTCGTCTGCCGCCGCGACCGCGACGACCTCCTCCAGGGCGTCGATGCGCTGCTCTTCCTGCTCGCGCTGGCGCTTGCGCGACTTCTGCAGGTCGGGCGTGATGGCCACCAGGTACGCGCTCACCTGCAACATCTCGGCGTCGTTGATGGGCGAGAACAGCGCCGGCTTCTCGCCCATGCGCTCGACCGTGGTGAACCAGTCGCTGGCGCTGCGCGGCCGGGCCAGGATGGTCTTCAGGTCGTGGCACTTCACGCACTTGTTGAGCAGCACGTCGCGGCCCTTCTCGAGGCTCTTCATTGAAGAGAGGTCCAGCTTGCCGGCCATGACGGGCAGGTCGGCGTTGGCGAGCTGCTCGGCCACGCGCGCGCGGTTGGTGGCGCTGTAGACGTTGCCGCCGGCGGCCGCGTTGGCGAGCGCGCGCTCGCGGTAGGCGAACGGCACCGACAGGCCGAGCAGCAGCACCGTGCACAGCAGCATCGCGGTGCCCAGGTAGGGCATCCATTCTTCCAGGTGGCGGAAGAAGCGCATGATCGCGATCTTCAGCACCAGGATCACACCGATGGTGAACCCGAGCAGGAGGTGCGCGACGGTGCGGGGCGGCAGCTCGACCTGGTACTCCCACATGCGCGGCACCATCTGCGTCATCATGACGACGTAGATGATCGCGTAGGTGTAGCCGATGCTGCGGTGGAGCAGCATGAGCGAGCGCGGCGCCGCGCTCTTCCCGGTGGCCTTGTCGAACGGGTAGCCCCAGCAGTGGAACATCAGGAAGGTCGAGGCAAACGCCAGACCGAGGAACAACAGACCGAGAGTCGCGCTCACCACTGGCGTCATGGATCTCCCCTTCGCCCCGCTTACGTCTGACCCCGCGGGACGTTACCGATCGGTCGCCTCTGCTACGCCGTCACGTATACTGCTGGCCCATGGCCGACACGATCTTCGCCAAGATCATCGCAGGGACGCTACCCAGTCACAAGGTCTACGAGGACGAGCGCGTGCTCGCGTTCCTCGACATCATGCCGGTGGCGCCCGGGCACACGCTGGTGATCCCCAAGGAGCCGGCCGAGACGCTCGATCAGCTCTCCGACGAGTCGGCGGCGGCGATCGGGCTGGTCTTGCCGCGCCTGTGCCGAGCCGTGCTCGCGGCCACCGGCGCCTACGCGTTCAACGTGCTGCAGAACAACCAGGCGCTCGCGCACCAGGCGATCATGCACGTGCACTTCCACATCATCCCGAAGTACGACGATGGCACCGGGCTCGGCATCGGCTGGAAGACCGGCAAGCTGGACGGCGCCGAAGGCGCCAAGCTGGCCGCGGCGATCGTCGGCAAGTTTTAGGCTGGGGACACTCTCCACGTTCCAACTCCGCGGAGTTATTGGCCCGCTGGGAGCAAGTGCGCAATCATCACAATTCGCGCACCTCGATACACGCCCAGTGGAGGCCCTCAGATCGCCGATCTGAGGCCATCCGTGGCAGTCTACGCACTTACCCGAAATTCGTCTGCGATATCAGAGGACTGGAAGACGGAGAGTGTCCCCGGGCCCGGAGAGTGTCCCCCGGGGCCTACTCTTCGCGGCTTGCGACCCAGCGGGCGACGATGCTCTCGAGGACGGGCAGGGTCACCGGGCCGGCGCCGAGGACCACGTCGTGGAAGCCCTTGATGGCGAAGCGGGGGCCGAGCTTGCGCTCGGCGTTGCGGCGCAGGCGCCAGATGGTGAGCTGACCGACCTTGTAGGCGAGCGCCTGGCCAGGCCAGCCGATGTAGCGATCGACCTCGTTGCGCACGTTGTTCTCGGCGAGCGCGGTGTGCTCGAGCATGAAGGTCACGGCCTGCTCGCGGCTCCAGCCCTTGGCGTGCATGCCGGTGTCGACGACCAGGCGCGAGGCGCGCCACGCGTCGTAGCTGAGCATGCCCATGCGGTCGAGATCGGTGGTGTAGAGGCCCATCTCGGCGGCCAGGCGCTCGGTGTAGAGCGCCCAGCCCTCGACGTACGCGGTCACGCCGCCGTACTTGCGGAAGTTGGGCATGGCGGCGAGCTCCTGCGCGATCGCGATCTGCAGGTGGTGACCGGGGATGCTCTCGTGGAAGGCGAGCGCCTCGGCCTCGAAGCGCGGCCGCGTGGTCGGCTGCGTGGTGTTGATGAAGTACTCGCCCGGCTTGGTGCCGTCGGGCTTGGGCTCGCGGTAGTAGGCGATCGTGGTGTAGGGCGCCTCGTATTCGGGCACGCGGCGCATGATGCAATCGGCCTTGGGCAGGATGCCGAAGTACTGCGGAATCTTCGCCTTGGCGGCGGCGAGCGACGCGGCCGCCTTGGCCTCGACCTCGTCCTCGCTCTTGAAGTAGAGCTCGGGATCGCTGCGCAGCCGCTTCAGGATCGCCGGCAGCTCGCGGGTGCCGAACAGCTTCTCGCCCAGCTCGATCATCTCGGCGTTGATCTTGGCGATCTCGGCCAGCCCGAGCCCGTGTAGCTCGTCGGCGCCGAGCGGCAAGCTGGTGTGCGAGCGGATGCGCGCGCTGTAACAGGCCGCGCCGCCCGGCAACGCGCCCAGCCCGACGCGCTCGTCGGGACGGGCCTCGACCAGCACCTCGGCGGCGACGAAGTCGCGCCAGCGCACGACCGCGGCGCGGATGTCGACCACGGCCGCGGCGAGATCGAGCGCGAACGCCTCGCGCTCCGCGGCGGTCCAGTCGGCGTGCGCTTCCTTCGCGGGCGCCGAGAGCGGCCACTCGGCATCGGGCTGCGCGAGCTGGCCGTCGACCATGGTGAGCGCGATCTTCACCGAGGTCGCGTTCGCGACCGCGCCCGCCGCCAGGCCGAGGCGCAGGTTGGCGACGTCGGTGTCGATCGACACGGGGATGGCGCGATAGCGCGCGAGCAGCTGGGCGGCCTCGGCGGGCGTGGCCACCGGCTGGCGCTCGGGCAGGTAGTTCCACGACGCCACCGGGTTGTCGGAGGCCGAGACGTTCCACTCCTCGAAGCGGCACGCGTCGGCGGACGCCACCTGTGCGTCCAGGTCGTCGACGAACAGATCGAGGGTGAGCGCGTCGGCGGCGTCGAGCCGCGTGCCGGCGGCGGCGCGCAGCGCGCGCGCCTCGTCGAAAAAGCCGCGCTGGCGCGCGCGGTGGGCCTCGCGGTGCGCGGCGCCCTTGTCGCTGATGCGGTCGTCGAAGCGGTGGTCGCCCAGCGACGTGGCGGAGAGCGGGTTCTCCTCCATGTGCCACTGCCAGTGCCGCTCGAGTAGATCGGCGAGCGCGCCGTCGCGGATGCCGGCCGAGGCCGCGGTGCGCGGCCCCGAGGGTGTGTTGCTCGCCGGCGCCGTCCTGGGACCACACGCGGCCGGCGCGAGCGCGAGCGCGAACGCGAACGCGAGCGCGAGCGCGGGCGTCACCGACAGGATCACGAGCGTGGCGCGGGCCGCGCGGACGAGCTTCGATCTCACGAGGGCTCCTTGGCTGACTTCGTCGGCGCCGCGGCGAGCTCCCGCCAGCCGGCGAACGCCTTCGAGCGGAAGAACGGCAGCAGCAGGCGGCCCAGGCCGTCGTGCAGCGCGCCGCGCACCGCCGCGTGCACGCCCCAGGCGCGCGCGGCCTCGCCGAGCGGCTCGGCGAAGTCGGCGGCGAGCACCGCGTCGAGCAGCTGGACGACCTCTTCCACGGCGTCGGGCCGCGACGCCCAGGCGTGCACGTGCCCACGGATCAGCTCGGCGGCCTCGACGGGACGGGTGCGCTCGAGCTCGCGCGCCAGGTCGCGCGCGCGCAGCGCCAGCCCCGACTCGAGCAGCGCCATGCGCAGCGCCGCCTGCTCCTTCGCGTGCTTGGGATCGCAGACCTGCTCGATCAGCCGGGCGAGCAGCGCGTCGAGCGCGGCGTCGATGACCTCGCCCGAGCCCTTCGAGAAACGGTCCTGCGCCGACGCGACCATACTGCCCGCGAACGCGCCCAGCGCGCCGGTGCTCTTCCTGGCGGTCTCGGCGGCGGCCTTGCCGAAACCCATGATCCCCGAGATCGGCGACTTGAGCTTGCCGGTGAACGCCTCGATCGATTCGGCGACCAGCTCGCGCGCGAACTGCTTCACCTGATCGCTGGCGAGCAGCTTTTCGACCACCCGCCGGTCAGGCGTGTACGGCCAGTCGGCGAGCTCGCGCAGGGTCGCGATCAGCTCGGGCGCCAGCAGCTCGCGCACGCGCCGCTTGTCGTTCGCGGCTTCCTCGGCGACGGTCAGGAGCGGCGCGACGATGCGCATCACCGCGGCCTCCGAGCCGCTCACCGCCAGCACCACCTTGCGGAACGACTCGGCGGCAGCGCGCGGCGACACCAGCTCGCCGATGGGCCGGGCGAGCACGTCGGCGACGAGCAGGTCGATCAGGGCTTCGTGCGGGTCCTTCGAGACGGGAGGGGCTGACACGGGCGCAGCATATACACGATTCAGCGGCGCCGGAGCACGCGATCCAGCTCTCGATTCAGCGGCGCCGGAGCACGCGATCCAGCCGCTCGCGCTCCATCTGCACGCGCAACTTGAACAGCTCCATGAAGGTCTGCTGGATGCGTGCCGCCGAGGTCGCCTTGGACGCGCCCGCGGTCCGATCGTGAACGTTCATGTGGATGGTCTCGACGCGGAAGCCGCCGCGCTTGGCGCGGATCGGGATCTCGAGGTTCAGGAGGAAGCTGTGCGAGCGCGCGCCCAGCTGCTCGAGCACCGCGCGGCGGACCATGTAGATGCCCTCGGTGCGCGCGCGCGTACCCACGATCACGGTGGTCAGCGCGCGCAGCCCAAGCGACAGCGCCCAGCGCGCCGGCGTGTAGCTCCGGTTGCGGTAGAGCGAGGTGACCAGATCGGCGCCGCTGCGCTCGGCCGCGGCGAAGAAGTCGAGCAGCTCGAAGGCGTCGATCTGCCCGTCGGCCGGCATGATCGTGACCCACTCCTTGCGCGCCGCCGCAAAGCCGCGCAGGAGCGCCGCGCCCATGCCGCTGTTGCGCTCGAGGTGGAGCGCGACCACCTCGACGTGCTCGGCGGCCAGCCGATCGACGAGCGCCGGCGTCCCGTCCGACGAGCCGTCGTCGACGATGAGCAGCTCGCGGTCGGGAATGTGCTCGCGCAGGAAGGCGAGGGTGCGCTCCACGCAGGCGGGCAGGGCGTCCTCTTCGTCGAACGCGGCCATGACGATCGACAGCGAGCGTGGCATGCTCCGCATACTGCCATGCGCGCTCCGCTACATCTCGACGCTTCCGAGGACGACGCCAAGCTGATCTACCGCGTGCTGCACGCGCACCTGCGCGAGCACACCGAGCTCCTGGACAGCGAGCTGCTCGAGGCGCTGCAAGGCGCCCTGCAGCGGCGCGCGCGCGAAGCCGGCGTCGACGTCACCGACCACGCCGCGTGGGACGCCTGGCTCGGCAACGTGGACGCACCGCCGTGCGAGGAGCGCCTCGCCGGGCGCGAGGTCCTGAAGTAGCGCGCGTGCCGATCGCCGCGCCCGTCGACTTCGTGGTCGTGCAGCCGCCGGCGGCGAACCTCCTGACCGGCGGCTACCTGTACAACCGGCGCATGGTCGACGACGCGCCGGCGGGGACGAGCGCGGCGATCGCT
>JBKJOI010000412.1:0-5854 GCA_046595695.1 Haliangiales bacterium
GGGCCTGCTGACGCATGGCTGCCGGGAATCCAGGATCACCGTCGGTGACGGTGGTTGGCGAGCTCCCAACCGTCGGCTGCGAAACGGCCGCGGTCCGGGCCGCGGCGTGCGCCTGTCGATACGGCATTACGACCGTTTTTCAACAGCGGTGACTCTCTGCTAAGGTGCCGCCGATGAAGGTCGTGTTCCTGGCTGCAGGTTCGGCGACGCGGCTCCGGCCGCTGACCGATGATTGTCCCAAGTCGCTGCTCCCGGTCGCGGGCGAGCCCATCCTGCGGCGCGCCCTGCGCCACCTGCAGGCGCTCGGTCTGTCCGAGTACGTGTTCGTCACCGGCTACCGCGAGGAGCAGATCCACCGCGCGGTGAACGAGTGGTTCCCGGCGCTGCGGCCGGTGTTCGTGTCGAACCCGGACTACGCGACCACCAACAACGGCTACTCGCTCTTGCTGGCGCGCCCGCACGTGGACGGCGAGGAGTTCCTGCTCCTCGACGCCGACGTGGTCTTCGAGCGCGAGGTCTGCGCGCGCGTGATCGACCACCCACACCCCGACTGCCTGGCGCTCAAGCTGTCGACGACGCTCGGCGCCGAGGAGATGAAGGTCCAGCTCGACGAGCGCGGCGTGATCACCAGGATCTCGAAGGAGATCGACCCGAAGCTGGCAGTCGGCGAGAACGCCGGCATCCAGCGCTTCGGCGCGCGCGCCTCGACCTGGCTCTTCCGCACGCTCGAGGAGCGGGTCAAGGGCCGCGGCCTGGTGAACGAGTGGAGCGACTCGTCGGTGCAGCAGATGATCGACGACGGCTACGGCGTGCACCCGGTGGGCGTGGGCCGCTGGTACTGCGCCGAGCTCGACACGCCCGCCGACCTGCAGCAGGCGACCATGGCGCTGCTCGCGCTCGAGTCGGCGCGCTAGGTCGCGATCAGCTCTGCAGCGGCGGGCCGGCGGTGGTCACGAGCCGCGGCGCGTGCACCAGCGGGCCCTGCGTCACGCGGCGCCAGCCGAGCCGCACCAGCCACCCGGTCCACAGGAACGGCAACAGCAGCACCAGCGCCGTCGCCGAGGCGACACGCCGCGCCGTGCTCCGATGCGCGCGCGACTCGTTCCACATCCAGTCGCAGCAGACCGCGTAGAGCAGCCCGAAGTAGACCGGGTAGAGCAGCACGAAGCGCACCGGGAAGTAGTGCGCGACGATGTGGTGGAGGAACTCGAAGACGCGCGCCGCGAAGCGCACCGGGGTCATGGCGCGCTTGTCCATGCCGCCGCAGATGTCCATGCGCCGGCGCATGAGCGCCTCGGGATCGAAGAGCAGGTGCTCGCCGGGGCGCATGGCCGCGGTCAGCCGGTAGCAGAAGGACAGCTCGTCCTCGATCGACGTGCACTCGTCCCACAGCCCGACGCGCTCGAGCACCTCGCGCCGCACCGAGACGTTGCCGCCGTGCACCGACTCGACCATGCAGCGGCGGTCGGCGCGGGTATAGGCGCGCTGCCACATGAGCACGGGCACGAAGCTGAGCACCTGCTGGCGCGCGCGCTCCATGTTGCGGTAGGGCGGGCCGTTGTGGCCGTCGATGAAGTGCGCGCCGGTCACGGCCAGGCAGTCGGGATCGTCGAAGTTGGCCAGGTGCGCGGCGAGCCAGCGGTCGTGCGCGGGCAGATCGTCGTCGTCCATGAACACGAGCACCTCGGCGCGCGCCGCCTGCGCGCCGACGTTGCGCGCGCGCGGCCCGCCGAGCGGCGGATGACGCAGCACGCGCACCCGAGGGTCACGCTCGTGTGCGGCCAGGCGTGCCGCGTCGACGTCGGCGACGCGCGTGCTCTGCTCGACCACCACGATCTCGTAGTCCTGCAGGCTCTGCCGCGCGATCGCGTCGATGAGCTCGCACAGCGCCGCGACGCGGTTATACGAGCGGATCACCACCGACACCCGCGGCACGCCACCCATGCGCCCCTGTATATCACCTGGCCGAAGTGTCGGACTATGCGCCCGGTGACATCGCGCGCCGGATGCTGCGCGGTGTGATGCCCTGCCAGCAGGCGAGCCTCTGCTGGACCGGTGGGCCGCCGTGCGGCATGGGGCGCCTAGGCCGCGGCGGGCTGGTCGGCGTCCTCGTAGAGCGCCGCGACGAACTCCTCGGGATCGAAGTCGCGCAGGTCCTCGACCTTCTCGCCGATGCCGATGTAGCGCACCGGGACCTGCAGCTCGTCGCAGATGCCCAGGATCACGCCGCCCTTGGCGGTGCCGTCGAGCTTGGTCAGCACGATGCCGGTGAGGCCGATGACCTCCTTGAACATCTGCGCCTGGTGGATGGCGTTCTGGCCGTTCGTGGAGTCCAGCACCAGGATGGTCTCGTGGGGCGCGCCCGGCATGGCCTTGTTGGTGACGCGGCGGACCTTGTCCAGCTCCTCCATGAGGTTGGACTTGGTGTGCAGGCGGCCCGCGGTGTCGGCGATGAGGATGTCGTAGCCCTCGGCCTGCGCGCGCTTGACGCCGTCGAAGATCACCGACGAGGGATCGCTGCCGTCCTTGCCGCGCACGACCGGGCAGCCGGTGCGCTGGCCCCAGATCTCGAGCTGCTCGGTGGCGGCGGCGCGGAAGGTGTCACCGGCGGCGAGCAGGACCTTCTTTCCGGCCGCGGTGTACTTGGCCGCGAGCTTGCCGATCGTGGTGGTCTTGCCCACGCCGTTCACGCCGACGACGAGCAGCACGAAGGGCCTGGCGCGCTCGAAGTCGATGGGCGCGGCGCCGACGTCGAGCACGGCGGTCGACTCGGCGCGGATCTGGTTCCAGATCGCCTGCGGATCGGTGAGCTGCTCCTTGCTGAGCTGGTCACGCACCGAGGCGAAGATCTTCTGCGAGGTCTTCACGCCGATGTCGGCGGAGAGCAGGACCTCCTCGAGCTTGTCGAGGGTGGCGGCGTCGACCTCCTTCTTGCCGGCGAACAGCTCGCCGATCTTGGCGATGAAGCCGCCGCGGGTCTTGGCGAGGCCCTCGCGCAGGATCGATGTGTCGCGCGGCCGGCGTGGCGCTGGCTTCTCGGCCTCGACCTTGGCGGGCGCGGCGGGCTCGGGCCTGGCAGGCTCGGGGAGGGCGCGCTCGCGGCGGCGCCGCGCCGGCCCCTGCAGCTCGGCCGGTTTGGGTGGCGCCTTGAGCGCCTTTTGACTGTTGCGCCGCGTGATGAGGCCAACGGCGCCCCCGGCGACCACCAGGGCGGCCAGGAAGTAGTAGAGCTCGGACTCCATGGGGCGGAAAGCTAAGGCAGGGCCTTCTGCCGGTCAATGGTCCGCGGCGCCCCCCAGCTCGGCGCGCGCGGCGGCGGCGCGCCGCTGCGCGACCGGGAGCACATCTTCGTCGGGGGTGCGCGCGGAGAAATAGGCCTCCTCGACGAAGTCGGTCAGCGCGCCCAGCGCGCCGGTCGGGCGCCGGGTGCGCACGTGATCGAGGATCTCGCGCGGCGTCCACACGCCCCACAGCTCGCGCCGGGGCAGGAGCCGGTAGGCGACGAGGCGGTAGATCACGAACACCTGCTCGCGCACCGGCAGCAGATCGATGCGTACCTCGCGCAGCTCGCCGCGGTGCGGCACCGACGCGGCGAAGCGCTCGGTCACGAAGCCGGGGGCGCGAGCGTGCGCCTTCCAGGTGCCGGCGTGGAGCGGGCCGACCTCGAAGCGGCCGTCCTCGGCGGTGACCAGCTCGAGCGCGGTCTGGCCCTCGAGCTCGAAGGCGAGGCGCGCGCCGGCGACCGGGCGGCCGGTCAGCACGTCGCGCACGGTACCCGACACGATCGCGTCGGCGGGGCGGCGCAGCGTCGACATGAGGCCGGTGCGGCCGTGCTTGAGCCCGGTGGCGGGCGGTGCGTCGGGATCGCCGCCGGGCACGGCCGCGGCCGGGCCCGAGGGGCTGCGGCCGCGCCGGCGCCACTTCGCCGCGCGCGCGAGCAAGGGCCGCCACGGACGCGTGCGCGCCAGCACGAAGCCGAGCACGACCGCGAAGGTGAGCGCGAACGCGCCGATCGTGTACTCGATGGGCACCGGCCGGGGCTCGGCGATCCGCAGGGTCGACGGCGGCGTGCGCGCGCCGCGGCGCCACGGCGTGGTCGAGACGTACTCGGCGGCGAGGGTCAGGTCGCCGGGGGCGAAGCTCGAGGCCTTGAGCTTCGCCGAGAAGCCGCCGTCGTCGCCGGTGCGCGCGCCGCCGACCCGCTCGCCGCCCGCCGTGATCGTGATCGCCTGACCAGGTACGCCGGCGCCGGCCTCGTCGACCAGACGGCCGCTGACCGCCAGCCTGTCCTCGTAGGGGACGGTGCCCTCGGGCGCGCGGAAGGCGTCGATGCGGGTGGTCGACACGATGCGCAGCGTGGTCTCGGCGGTGACCGGGTTCATGGCCGCGTCGCCCTTGAACTCGACCTTGATGCGCTTGTCGCCGGCGCGGCCCAGATCGGCCGCGGGCACCACGACGGCGGCGCGGCCGGCGTCGTCGGTGTCCACGCGCAGTACCTCGCGCAGGTCGCCGGCGGCCGCGCCCACCGAGACGGTCACGCGCAGCGGCGCGGGATCGCCACCGACGGTGGTTTCGAGCGCGCCCTCGAGCGGGCGGCCGGCCTCGACCTCTTGCGGCAAGGACAGGACGATCGCGGGCGTCTCCTTGCCGACGTCGAAGCGGAAGCCGACCAGCTCCGACTCGCTGTATTCCTCGTCGCCGAGGAAGCGCGCGCCCAGGGTGTAGCTGCCCTCGCCCAGCGGGTATACGACGGTAAAGCGGCCGTCGCGGTTGGTCGAGGTCATGCGCTCCTGGCCCTCGATCGAGACGAACAGGCTCAGGCCGGGCAGGGGCGCGCTGGTGCCGATCTCGACGACCCGGCCGCGCACGGCGATGCCGTCGAGGCTGCGGCTGACCCGCTCGATCTCGATGCGGGTGCGCGCACGCACCGTGACCACCGGCGCGGCCCAGGCGGGGGCCACGGGGGCGGGGAGGGCGACGAGGGCGACCGCCAGAGTGGCCGCGAGCACCACGGTCGCCGCGAGCTTTCGCACGGACACGCCGGCAGTGTATAGCACGCGGCCCGAGGCTCCCTTTTCGGCCGAGGCCACACGCTGCTCGGCCTCCGATTCCGCGCCGTCCGTACGGCCGATTCCGCGCCGTCCGTTCGGCCGATTCCGCGCCGTCTGGTGGTCGCGGTCGGGAGTGCCGCGACTGCGGAGGCCTGTGGCATGCTCCGCGGGCGCCGAGGTCTGGACGACCCGCCCCGGCGATTGCCGGCTCCGAAACACCTATATAGATGGATATAGTTAAAGTAACGCTAGAAGCACAATCCATGGTGGGGTGACGGGCGTACAGGCCCTATCCCTGGTGTTTTCCGTTGATGGGGGGATCTGCACCGTGATAGGTAGGGATCGGCTGCCATGAAGTGACGTTGCCATGCACGTATGGCCACGACGTCGAACCGGCAGCATGAGGGTAACGGATGCGAATCAAGCGAATCGAGATCCTCGGCTTCAAGTCGTTCTGTGACAAGACGGTCGTCAACATCGACGAGCCGATCACGGCGATCGTGGGACCGAACGGCTGCGGCAAGTCGAACATCGTCGACGCCATCCGCTGGTGCATGGGCGAGCAGTCCGCGAAGCACCTGCGCGGCAAGTCGATGGAGGACGTGATCTTCGCCGGCTCCGACACGCGCGGTCCGGCCGGCATGGCCGAGGTGTCGCTGACGTTCGAGAACGTTGGCTTCTCGCGCCAGCACGAGCGATCGCTGGTCACCCAGGAGGGCACCAACGCCGACCCCGCCGAGGACGAGGCCGACGCGCTGCTCGCCGACCTGGACGGTTCGATCAAGGCCGCCGAGGCCGCGGCG
>JBKJOI010000513.1:0-9396 GCA_046595695.1 Haliangiales bacterium
CGCATCCGTCACTTTCATGACGTGTGCGAAAAGATATGCGCACGACATGCGAAATACATTGCGCACGCGTAGAGGACTTTGCACACTGAAGTCATGGAGTCGGGCAACATTCCAATGCAGGTCGCACGCGCAAACATGTTGATCATCAGCGACTTGCATCTCGGCGAGGACATCCGCCCCGGAACTGTCGGCGTTCTCCGACATGTCGTGCGGCTCGAGCGTGAGCTCGAGGCTTTCCTTTCGCACTACACGACCGAGCGTATGGGGGATCGGCCCTGGCGTCTCGTGATCAATGGCGACATGGTCGACTTCCTCGGCGTCTGCCTGCTGCCTGGTCAAGCCGATGTCGCGACCGAGGCCGCGCGCACTCCCGAGGAGCACGTCTGGGGCCTCGGCACGCACCCGCGCGCCGCGCGCGCGAAGATGCAGCGGGTGCTCGAGCGCCACAAGGGCATCTTCCACAAGCTCGCCGCGTTCGTCGCCGCCGGCAACGATCTCGACATCGTCGTCGGCAACCATGACGTCGAGTTCCACTGGCCGATGGTACAGGACACCTTCAAGCAGGGCGTCGCGAAGCTCACACCCGAGGGCGTCGCGCGCGGCGCCGAGCAGGTCGCGGCCGCGATCAACTTCCACCCCTGGTTCTTCTTCGAGGAGAACGTGGCGTGGGTCGAGCACGGCCACCAGTACGACGGCTACTGCTCCTTCGACTATGTGCTGCACCCGGCCGTCGAGCCGGCCATCCAGGTCGCCGGCGTCAGCGTCGACGATCAGGACCACGAGATCTCGATCAACGTCGCCTCGGCCGGCCTCCGCTACGTCACCAATCACACCGGCGGCTACAAGGAAGGGCAGGAGGGCTGGTCGTTCTTCGGCTACCTGCGCTGGGGCCTGTCGCTGGGTGCCTACGGGCTGTTCCGCCTCGCGCAAGGCTTCTACATCATGTCGTCGCGCTGCCTCCACTCGTGGCGCACGTTCCGCGCGCCCACCGCCGTCGCTCGTCGCCGCGCCAGCCACCGCGCCCGCCTGAACGAGCTGGCCAGCCAGTTCCGCCTGGGAGAGGACACGCTGATGGCGGTCGACGAGCTGCGCCGAACGCCGGTCGTCCACAACCTGGCCAAGCTGCTGGGCGCGCTCATGCTCGACAAGCTGGCCATCTTCGGCACCACCGCGGTGCTGGTCATGGTCTTCGCGCTCGCGCTGCCGTGGAGCTGGGCGCTCGGCGCGGTCGGTTGCACGGTCGGCGTCGCCACGCTGGTGAGCCGCTGGCTCGCGCGGGGCCGCGAGAACCTGGACCCGTCGGCCAACATGCACCGAGCGACCGAGGGCATCCGCCGGCACGTGGCCGCGCGCTTCGTGGTCTTCGGCCACACCCACGAGCCGCAGGCGGTGCCGCTCCACGACGGCGGCATGTACTTCAATACCGGCACCTGGGTGCAGCACGGCGACCCCGCCGCGGGCACGACCCATGCGCACGAGTTCACCCACGTCATGATCCGTCACGAAGACACCGGCCCGGTGGCTGCGCTGTGCGAGTGGAAGGATGGTCGTTCGCGGGAGATTCGCTAGGTCGCTGGCCGCTCGCGGGTGCTAAAATGCGAGACGCATGGCCCCGCGTCACCGCATCCTCCTCGTCGAGGACGACCCGTCCCTCTCGAAGCTGGTGCGCAAGGCGCTGGCTGCCCACGGCTACGACGTCGAGGTGGCAGACCACGGCCTCGACGGGCTCATGCGCATCGATCTCGCGCAGGTGAAGCCGGAACTGCTCATCGTCGACGTCATGATGCCCGAGCTCGACGGCATCTCGCTGGTGCGCGCGCTCAAGACGCAGGGCTCGACCCGGCGCATCCCGGTGATCTTCGTGACCGCGAAGACCGACTCCAAGACCATCGCCGAGGGCATCGCCGTCGGCGCCAAGTTCTACATCACCAAGCCGTTCACGATCGACGATCTGCTCGACAAGGTGCGCCGCGCCATCGCGTCGTCGCCGACCTGACCGGGCGCGGCCCGCGGGCGCGGCTCAGCCGCCCAGCAGGACCTCGTCCTTGAGGTAGTCCTTCTTCTTGCCGGCCGCCGCGCTGACCAGGCGCGCAGCGCACCAGCCGGCCGCGAAGTCGCCCTCGAGGCCCAGGCCGGGCAGGTTCTGGCTCGACGAGGCGGTCGCGCCGCGTACGCCCGCGTCGTAGCCGCAGCCGCCGACGCCGAGCGCCGCGGGCAGCGAGGACGACCACAGCGGCCGTGGCGGCATCGCCGGCGGCGCCTCGCGCGCGTCGAGGCCCTCGGGCGCGCGCGCCTGGTTGGGGCTGTGCACGCAGAGCAGGTGTTCGCCGTAGAACGGCATGACGTCCTCGAGCCGGCCGCGCAGGCGCGAGCGCAGGCTGGCCATCAGGTCGTCGAGGTTCTCACCGTCGCCGGGCGCCGAGATGTTGGCGACCAGGCTCACGCGCACGCGCGCGTCGAGGTCGGGCGGCGCGACGTAGATCGCGAAGGCGTTGTCACCGACCAGCGGCTTGGCCGGGTCGATCACCACGAACGACACCGGGCCGATGCCCTCGGGCACGCCGGCCTCGCCGATGACCAGGTGCAGCACGTAGCGGTAGGCGGTCGGCAAGATGGCCTTCTGCACCCTGAAGATCTGCTTGGGCCGCTTCTCGCCGAAGAGATCGCCGAACTCGGCCAGCGGCGAGCCGACCAGCAGGTACTGGGCGCCGAGCGTCTCGTCGCAATCCTTCAGGGCCACGCCCGCGACCTTGCCCCACTTGGTGACCACGCTGCCGGGCGAGACGGTGCGTAGCTCGCCGGCGTGCTGGGTGCGCATCTTCTCGATGAGCATCTCGCGGAGCGTCTCGGTGCCGCCGTCGAGGACCGAGACCCCGCGCCGCCACAGGTCGAACGCGCGCAGCAGCGCCGCCGGTGACGCGGCGCGCGGATCGACGCCGAGCGTGAGCGCGCCCGGCAGTGCGATGAGCGCGCGCGCCGGGTGATCCGCGGGCACGCCGGGCAGGATCTCCTCTTCGGTGGGCATGCGCGGCTCGCTGCGCGCCAGCTCGCGCCGCTCCCAGAAGCCGTCGGGCGGCACCGAGACGTCCTGGCCGAGCACCGGCTCGAGGACCCGGGAGACCTCGGCGGCGCGCTCGAAGCACTCCTGCAGCGCGGCGGCCTCGTCGGGCAGCTCGCGCTCGAGTTCGCGCGCCAGCGCGTCGGAATCGGGGCCGATGTCGAGCCGCGCGTCGGGCAAGATGAGCTGGAAGCCGGGCTTCACCGGGGTCAGCCGGCGCTTGAGCGACTGGATGAAGCTCAGCTCGCCGACCACGCGCCGCACCGCCGGGCTCGACTCGCCGACGAACACCATCGGCTCGCGCGGGAAGCGGTACGGTCCGATCTTGTACTCCTCGGGCGGCGAGCTGGGCGTGCGCGCGACCAGCACGCGCAGCCCGCGGCGCGCGCACAGCGTGGCGCCGATGAGACCGGCGAGGTCGTCACCGAGCGCGATCACGTCATAGAAGTTGGTCGACACGGCCGGCTCTCGTTTTTATCACGTCGCCGGCAACAGACGCACGCGACGACCGTCGCGAACGACCCGGTCCGCGGCGAGCAGCTGGACCGCCCGCGGCAGGAGCACGTGCTCACGCTCGAGGATGCGCGCGCGCAGGCTGTCGACCGTGTCGTCGTCCTCGACCGGCACGGCGTCCTGCAGGATCACCGCGCCACCGTCGACGCTGGGGTCGACGAAGTGCACCGTGCAGCCGGCGATGCGGGCGCCGTACTCGAAGGCCTGCCGGGGTCCATCGATCCCGGGAAACGCGGGCAGCAGCGAGGGGTGGATGTTGATGACCCGGTCGGGGAAGGCGGCCAGGAAGCGCGGCGTGAGCACCCGCATGAAGCCGGCGAGCACGATCGCCTCGACGCGGTGCGCCGCGAGCGCGGCGCAGAGCGCGTCCTCGAAGCCCTCGCGCGTGGCGTGCGCCTTGTGGTCGACGACCACGGTGGGCTTGCCGGCCGCGCGCGCGCGCTCGAGCCCGGCCGCGTCGGGCCGGTTGGTCGCCACGCACACGAGCTCACCGGGAGTAAGCCCACCGGCGTGCTCGGCGTCGAGCAGCGCCGCCAGGTTGGTGCCGGTGCCGGAGATGAGGACGGCGAAGCGCATGCCGATCCGCGCTAGACGAACACGACCTCGCCGGCCTTGCCGGCGATCACGTCGCCCACCACGTACGCCTGCTCGCCGGCGGCCTCGAGCGCCGCGACCGCGCGCGCTGCGTCCGCCGCCGGCACGGCGACGATCATGCCCACGCCCATGTTGAAGGTGCGGCGCATCTCGGCCGGCTCGACGCCGGCGCCCGCGATGAGCTCGAAGACCGGCGGCACCGGCCACGAGCCGAGGCGCTGCCGCTGACCCTGCGCCTGCGCCTCGGGCACGAAGCGGGGCGGGTTGTCGACCAGGCCGCCGCCGGTGATGTGCGCGGCGCCCTTGAAGCGTACGCCCGCCTCGCCCAGGCTGCGCAGCGCCTTCACGTAGATCTTCGTCGGCTCGAGCAGCACGTCGGCGATGGACTTGCCCGCGAGCGCCTCGGGGCGCGCGTCCCAGGCGAGCCCGAGGACCTCGAGCAGCACCTTGCGCGCGAGCGAGTGGCCGTTCGAATGCAGCCCCGACGACGCGATGCCGATCAGCGCATCGCCGACCACGAGGTCGCGGCCGTCGCGCACGTCCGAGCGCTCGACCACGCCGACCGCGAAGCCGGCCAGGTCGTACTCGCCCACCGCGTACATGCCGGGCAACTCGGCGGTCTCGCCGCCGAGCAGCGCGCAGCCTGACTGCCGGCAGCCCTCGGCGACGCCGGCGATCACCTGCTCGGCGACGCCGACTTCGAGCTTGCCGGTGCCGAAGTAGTCGAGGAAGAAGAGCGGCTCGGCGCCGGTCACGGCGACGTCGTTCACGCTCATGGCCACGAGATCGATGCCCACGGTGTCGTGTTTGCCGGTCGCGAACGCCGACTTGAGCTTGGTGCCGACGCCGTCGGTGCCACTGACCAGCAGCGGATCCTTGTACTTCGCCGGCAGACCGCACAGCCCGGCGAAGCCGCCGATGCCGGCCACGACCTCGGGTCGGGTGGCGCGTCGCGCGAGTGGGCCGATCCGGTCGACGAGCGCCTCGCCAGCGTCGATATCCACACCGGCGTCTTTGTAGGTGATCGCCATGGCGGCGGACTCTAGCACACGGTGCATTGCGTTATAGTGCGCCACTCCCATGGCGCTGCTTCCGGTCCACGCGTACGGCTTCGCGTCGCAGTTTCGCCTGCGCGAGCTGGTGAACTGCTTCGTCGGCGCGCGGTTGCGCCAGTCCAAGACCCAGATCGTGGCGGAGTACGCGCCCGATCGCTTCGCGCTCGCCTTCGATCTGGGCGCCATCGTGTTCGTGAACGTCTCCGCCGAGGAACGCACGCGCGTGCTGGGCGAGGTGAGGCGCCGGTTCACCGACGAACCGCACGCGCCGCTCGAGGAGGAGTTCCTCATCGAGATCCTCCCCAACACGCCGCCGGAGGGTCGGGTCGCCTTCGATCGCGTGATCCTGGCCGAGATCTCGCCGCCCGCGATCGAGCTCATCTCGCTCTTGCTCGCGCAGTCGGTGGCCATCGACTACTACGAGGAGGATCTGCAGGAGATCCTCGTGACGCTGGACAAGCATATCGACTTCGTCGCCGACAAGGGCTGCATTCCCGGCTCACGCAGCGATCTCACCCGCTTCGTCGCGCGCACGCTGGCGACGAAGAACCAGATCATCGCGGCGCTCGCGGTGCTCGACAAGCCCGCGGTCACCTGGGAGAAAGAGACCCTCGATCGGCTATACCGGGCGCTGCGCGAGATGCTCGAGATCGACGAGCGTTTTCGTTCGCTCGAGTACAAATTGCGCACGATCCAGGAGTCGCTCGAGCTGTTTCTGGACATGCAACAGACGAGGCACGGGCATGTCCTGGAAACTATTATCGTTGTTCTGATCGTCGCGGAGATACTCATGGCTTTGCTTGCAGGCCACTGACGCTGTAAAATTATTGGATACATGGACGAAGCCCCACGAGACCTGGTGGTCGATGTCGTCATTGTTGCTCGCAACCAGGCGAGCGGCATCGGCCAGGTGGTTCGCGAGATGCCAGGGCGCACCGTGCGCAGCGTGCTGGTCGTCGACAACGGTTCGAGCGATGCGACCGCGCGCGCGGCCGAGGACGCCGGCGCGATCGTGCTGCGCGAGGGCCATGGCGGCCACGGCGCCGCGTGCCTGCGCGCGGTGGCGCACCTGTCGACCCTGCCGCGGCCGCCGGACGTCGTGGTGTTCATGGCCGCCGACGGCTCCGCCGATCCGACCGATCTGCCCGGAGTGCTGCGGCCGCTGCGCGAGGGGCTCTTCGACCTCGTGCTCGGTTCGCGCTCGCTGAGCAACGGTAACGGCAACGGGCACGTCCACCGGCACGGCCACGGCGGCGGCCGGGTGATCACGCGCGCAGGCAGCTTCATCGCGGTGAACCTGATCCATGCCATCTACGGTCATCGCTACACCGACCTCGGTCCGCTGCGCGCCATCCGTTACCCGGCGCTCATCGCGCTCGGCCTCTCCGACCCGGGCGGCGGCTTCCTGACCGAGATGCAGGTGAAGGCGGTCCGTCGCGGCCTGCGCATCGCCGAGGTGCCGGTGCGCGAGCGCGAGCACGTCGGGGCAGGCGACAAGCTGCAGAAGCGCGCCCCGGCGACCGGGCAGGTCCTGTACCAAATCTTGCGACACGCGACCGCTCGGTGAACAATCCCCCGTAGGGGTGGGGTGCAAGCTTGGGTGATCAGCTTCTCGAACGGTATGGGCGGGCGTTTCCATCGGGCACGATGCTGTTTCGCGAGGGCGACCCAGGCTCGGAGATGTTCGTGATTCACTCGGGCCGCGTGCAGCTGACCCGGCAGTTCCGCGATCGCACCACGGTGCTGGCGGTGCTGCCGGCGGGCGAGTTCTTCGGCGAGATGTCGATCATCAACAACCGGCCGCGCTCGGCGACCGCCCAGGTGCTCGAGGACTCGACGCTGCTGGTGATCGACCCGCGCACCTTCGAGGCGATGATCCGCGCCAAGTCGGAGATCGCGGTGCGGCTCATCCGCACGCTCGCCGGGCGGCTCGAGCAGGCCAACCAGCAGGTCGAGCTGCTGCTGCTCAAGGACACCAACCACCGCGTCGTGCAGTGCCTGCGGCGCATGGCCGAGCAGCAGGGCCACGCCATGCAGGGATCGAGCGCGGTCTACCTGCCGGTCACGCTCACCGAGCTGGCCGGGCGCGTCGCGCTCGACGACCAGCAGGTGCTCGAGGTCATGCAGCGCCTGGAGAGCGCGCGCCTCATCATGCCGGCGAGCGAGGCCGGCATCGAGGGCGAGGGCTACGTGGTGCCCGAGGTCGGGCGGCTGGTCGATTTCCTCGAGTTCCTCGACATGAAGGAGCGCTTCGGGGCGCTCTGACGGAAGCGAGCGCGCGTTCAGTCAGTCACGAGCGCCGCGTACGCGACCAGCACCACGTTCAGCGACGTGAGCCCCGGTTCGGCCACATGCGTCGCGGCGGGCGCGAGCAGCCCGGTGCAGTCCAGCTTTGCGGCCACGCAGTGCTCGGCGAGCGCGTCGTGTGCGGCGAGCGCGAGGGCGGGCGCCTGGCGCCGGTGCGCAGCCACCTCGGCCAGCACGTAGCGGCGCGCGTGCCAGGCCAGGCAGGTCTCGATCACCTGGTCGATCCGCTCGGGCACCGACGCGCGCAGCGCGCGCGCGCGCGGGTGCACGCCCTCCACGATCGCCGCCATGATCGCGTTGTAGTTGTCGCCCTCGAACGGCGTCCGCCCACACAGCGCCTCGTAGAGCACGACGCCGGTGGCCCACAGGTCGGTGCGCGCGTCGACCTGATCGATGAGCCCGCGCGCCTGCTCGGGCGACATGTACTCGGGTGTGCCCATGACCGTGCCCATCAGGGTTTCCTTGCGGCGCTCGCCCACGAGCGGTGCCTCGTGCGACGACAGGATCTTCGAGATGCCGAAGTCGAGCAGCTTCACGAAGTCGGGCTGGTACTCGGTCTGCATGATGAAGACGTTGTCGGGCTTGAGGTCACGGTGGACGATGCCGTGCTTGTGCGCGGCGGCCAGCGCCGACAGCACCTGGTCGATCAGGCGCACGGCCCGCGACACCGGCAGGCGCGACTCGGTCTCGAGCACCGCGGCGAGCGAGCGGTCCTCGAGCAGCTCCATGACCATGTAGAGCAGGCCGGTGGGCGTCCGCCCCAGGTCATAGACGTGGATGATGTTGGGGTGACCGATGGCGCTCGCGGCGCGCCTCTTGCTCGAAGCGCGACGCGAGCTCGGGATCGTTGGCCAGCTAGCCGAGCAGCACCTTCACGGCCACATGGCGCCCGAGCGCGCGGTGGCGCGCGATGTAGACGATGCCCATACCGCCGCGCGCGAGCTCGCGGACGATCTCGAGCTTGCCGTCCAGCAGCTCACCCGGCGCGAAGCCGTCGATCAGCTTGCCGGTGACCGGACAGCGCGTGCCAGCTTCGGTCGCGTGCTCCGTGGAGCAGTGCGGACACACCCGGGCCATGAACCCACCCCTCCGGGCAAGATCATAGCCCGAGGCGCCCGGCAGCTGCGACTTCTACGAAGCGCCGCTCACGCGGCGACGAACCTGGATCCGCTCAGGCGGCCACGCTGCCGCCCTCGAGGAGCTCGGCGACCTTTTTCGCCAGGCGCGCCGCCGGCTCCTTGCCGTAGCGCACCGTGATGATCTCGGGAGCCAAGCTGCGCAGGTGCTCTTCGAGCGATACACCACCCACTCCCGGCAAGCCACCGGATACCACCGCGGCGTCGAAGGTGCCGCCCCAGAGCTCGCGTACCGCCGCGCCCGAGGAGTCCGCTTCCGTCACCTTGAAGTCTTCGGCCTGGAGGGCCTGCTTGAGCTCGGCGCGGATGGACTCGGATTCGTGAACCAAGAGGACGTGAGCCATTGTCGGTCTCCGTACACAAACCAACCGTCAAGAAGTCATAGTAGGGCTACCAATATACGAGGCATGCCGTTCGGATGCAAAACCTACGAGGCATGCCGTTCGGATGCAAAACCATCGATGAGGGTTGCCCATTCCGGTGCGGTCGGACCGGTGCCCGCGATTTCCTCAGTTGACCGGGGTACCGGCGCAGAGATACTACGGGGCCAAAGATGGCCTGGTGGTCCCGAGAACGCGGCGTCCAGACGGACACCGACGACAAGAAATCCGTCCCCAAGGGGATGTGGCTCAAGTGCGACGGCTGCCAGGAGATCCTGTTCGGCCCGGATCTCGAAGCAATTCTCAGGGTTTGTCCGAAGTGCGATCACCACTTCATCCTGCCGACCGGCGAG
>JBKJOI010000520.1:0-9856 GCA_046595695.1 Haliangiales bacterium
GGCGCCGCGTCGAGCGCGTGCGCCGGGCCGCCCGCGTCGTTCGAGCCGCACGCCGACGCCGCCGCGCCGACCGCCGACGCCGCTCCCGGCGCGCGCCGGCCGCGCGTGATCCTCATGATCGGCGACGGCATGGGCCCCGGGCAGCTCGAGGCCGCGAGCCTCTATGCACACGGCGCGCCTGGACAGCTGTTCATGCAGTCGCTGCCGGTGCACGGCACGCTCGACTCGGGCAACCTGTCGGGCACCGTCGATTCGGCCGCCAGCGCCACGGCCATGGCCACCGGCGTGCGCACCTGGAACGGCCGCATCGGCGTCGACCGCGACGGTCTGCCGGTGCCCACGCTGGTCGAGGACGCCCACGCCCTCGGCCTGGCCGCGGGCATCGTCACCACCGCCTCGCTGCCGCACGCCACCCCCGCCGGCTTCTCGGCGCATCGCACGTCGCGCCACGCCTACCTCGACATCGCCGACGACCAGGCGCTGCTCGTCCGTCCCGAGGTGATGCTCGGCGGCGGCGAACAGTACTACCTGCCCGCGGGCGCCGGCTCGCTGCGCCCCGAGGGCCATGCCGGCCTGCTCGCGCCGCTCGCGGCGGACGGCTGGCGCGTGGTGCGCAGCGCCGCCGAGCTGGACGTCGCGCGTGCGACCGCGACGACCAACCCGCGCGTCGTCGGCGTGTTCGCGCCCGACCACATGGAGTACACGCTCTCGCGCCCCGCAGGCACCGACGAGCCGACGCTCACCGCGATGTCGCTCGCCGCGCTCGCGCTGCTCGACACCGACCCTGAGGGCTTCTTCCTCATGATCGAGGGCGCGCGCATCGACATGGCGTCGCACGCCAACTCGCTCGAGCACGCCATCGGCGAGACCCTCGCCTTCGACGACGCGGTGCGCGCGGTGGCCGAGTGGGCCGCCGCCGAGGGCAACGTCACGCTACTGGTCACCGCCGACCACGAGACCGGCGGGCTCACCGTCGTGACGCCGCAGGCCGCGGGCACCTACCCGACGGTGACCTGGCGCTGGGGCCAGCACACCAACGCGCTCATCCCGATCTTCGGCGCCGGCCCGGGCACCCAGGTTTTCGACGGCGAGCGCCGCGATCACACCTGGGTCCACGCGGTGCTGCGCGCCGAGCTCGTGGGCACGCCCCTGTCGCCCCCGGCGCGCGAGCTGGTGCCCGACGGTGACCTGGGCGACCTGCGCTGGCTGGCGGCCACGCAGACGACGCCCTCGGCGTTCGGCGCCGGCTACAACCAGCTCGACGCGCTCTGGCTCGACGCCGACGAGCGCTCGCTCGCGCTCGGCGTCTCCGGGCTGTTCGAGTGGCAGCGCAACGCGGTGGTCGTGCTGATCGACGTCGACTTCGGCGCCTCGACTGGCCCGGCGCGCGTGGCCGACGCGTTCGGCGATCTCGACGGCCGTGCCGATGCGATCCTGTCGTCGCTGTCGCTCGACGCGCCCGGCATCGCCGGCTTCGGGGCCGACTTCGCCCTGGTCGCGTGGGGCGGCGCGGATCCCCACCTCGAGGACCTGCTCACCGAGGCCGGCCTGCGTGGCCTGCGCGATCCGTTCGGCGCGCCCGCGGATCTGCACTGGTACGGCGCGGCCATGAACTTCGGCGACGGCGTGCGCACCCGCACCACGGCCTCGCCGAGTACGACGCCCGAGGACCTCGGCTGGGAGGTGCACGTGCCGTGGCCCACGCTCTACCCGCTGCTCGCCGGCGAGGTCCCGCCGGGCGCGACGATCGCCGTGGCGGTGGTGCTGGTCAACGACGACGGCGGCTACACGTCGAACCAGGCGTTGCCCTCGTTCCCGATGACGATGACGGCCAACCCGGGCCGCGCCGGCACGCCGCTGCCCGGCCTGGTGACCTTCGTCGTCGACGCGGATCTCGATGGCGTCGCCGACGGCGAGCTCGCCCCGGTGATCTCGCTCGCGCCCTGATGCGACCTCCGCTATGACTGCGGCGTGAAGACCCGGAGCCTCCTCCTCGGCGTCGGACTCGGCGCCAGCGCCGGCCTCGTCGCCAACACGCTGGCCGGCGGCGATCCCGCGCTGGTCTGGACGCTCGACCACGTCAGCGGCCCGATCGGCCAGATCTTCCTGCGCCTCCTGTTCATGCTGGTCACGCCGCTCCTGTTCTCGGCGCTGGTCGTGGGCGTGCTCGAGCTCGACCCCGCGCACGTCGGGCGCATCGGCCTGCGCACCCTCGGCTACACCGTCGTGGTCTCCACGATCGCCGTGCTCATCGGCCTGGTGCTGGTGAATGCGTTCGAGCCGGGCGTGGGCGTCTCCGAGACCGTGCGCGAGCTGGCGCGCAGCGGCAAAGCGCCCACGGCGGCGAGCGCACCCGCCGAGGGCGGCGCGATCGCGCTCATCGTGTCGATGGTGCCGGAGAACCCGTTCGCCGCCGCCGCCAAGGGCGACATGATCGGCCTCATGTTCTTCGCGCTGGTTTTCGGGCTCGCGCTCGCCGCGACGCCGACGGCCGCGGCCGGGCGCCTGCGCGAGATGATCTCGGGCCTCTACGACGTGTGCATGACACTGGTCGGCGGCGTCCTGCGACTGGCGCCCATCGGCGTCGGTGCGCTGCTGTTCACGGTCACCGCGCGCCTCGGCTTCGAGATCCTCGGCTACCTGGCGCAGTACGTGTTCGTGGTCGTGCTCGGCCTGGCCATCCACATGTTCGGCGTCTACTCGCTGTCGGTACGCTTCCTGGGCGGCATGCGGCCGATCGACTTCTTCCGCAAGTCCCGCCTGGCCATGCTGACCGCGTTCTCGACCGCCTCGTCGGCGGCCACGCTGCCGACCGCGCTCAAGGTCGCCGAGGAGGAGCTGCGCCTGCCGCCGCGGGTCTCGCGCTTCGTGCTGACCGCCGGCTCGGCGATGAACCAGAACGGCACCGCGCTGTTCGAGGGCGTCACGGTGATCTTCCTGGCCCAGGTGTTCGCCGTCGAGCTGTCGCTGGGCCAGCAGGCCACGATCATGGCGATCTGCGTGCTGGCCGGCATCGGCACCGCGGGCGTGCCATCGGGATCGATCCCGGTGATCGCGATGATCCTGAACATGTACAAGATTCCCGTGGAAGGGCTGGGGATGATCCTGGGCGTGAACCAGCTGCTCGACATGTGCCGGACGACGCTGAACGTCACCGGCGACCTCGCCGCGGCGGTGTACGTCGCACGCGGCGAGGCTGCGGACCCGCCCGAGCGGGTCATCGAGCCGCCCGCCGAGCCCGCGTAGACGCGGGGAGCAGGCTTCTCCAGACGTCGCGCGCTACGGCGTGGGCGGCGTCGCCGGGGGCTCCTCGGGCGTCGGCGGCGTCTCGGCGCCGCCGTCACAGTCGTCGCCGTCGTCACCATCGTCGCCGCCGTCACCGTCGCCGTCCTCGCACTCGCAGTCGTCGCCGCCGTCTCCCTCGTCACCATCGTCGTCGTCGCCGTCGGGATCGTCGCAGTCGTCGGGATCCTCGACGCCATCGCCGTCGTCGTCCTCGTCGGCGTCGTCGTCCTCGCCGTCGCCGTCGTCGTCGTCGTCCTCGCCGTCGGGCGTGCCGTCCCCGTCGCAGTCGCGGTCGTCGTCCTCGTCCTCGTCCTCGTCCTCCTCCTCGCCGCCGGTGCGCGGCACCTTGTTGTCGTCGCCGTCGTCGTCGCCGTCGCTGCAGACGTACGGGTCGGCGATGCCGTCGCCGTCGACGTCGGTGGGCTCGGTCTCCGCACCGTCGCTCGACGTGCAGATGATGCCGCTGGCCGCCTGGTAGCAGCTGCGCACCGAGTTGCTCTTCGACGAGACGCCGCCCGTGCAGGCCTGGCCGACGATGGCGAGAAGCGCGAGAGGAATGAACCGAAGCTTCTTCAACATGGGTTTCTCCTTGGGGGTCGAGACCCGACCAGAGCAACCGCGGTGCCACGCGCAAGTGACTGCGATCACGCGGTTGTCGTCACGCTTCGCGCGCCGCGTACAGTGCACTGTACGAACGCTGCGCGGGAACACGCGGCGCGCGTGTAAGCGGGCGCACAGGGGCTCCTGTCCTCAGGCTGTGGACTCGCGAATGTGCGCGCACCGACCAGAAACACGCGAGCGTCGTGCAGAGTTCGGCGCGCAGGGCTCGTACAGCACGATCGTCCACGAAGGCTTTCGCGCGCTTGCGCGAGCACACGGATTGCTCTCCGAAACCAGAATGACACCACGACTTCATGAGGCCCGACGATTCCCGGAACTGATGGCCACGCTCGCCGTGCTCGCCTCGCTGATGGCGCTGCAGGCGTGCGACCCGGGCGTGTACGAGCCGGGCGTCGGCGACGACGACGCTCCGCCCGAAACGCCCGATGCGGCGCTCGGCAGCGGCGCCATGGCGGACGGCGGCACGCTCGGCCCCGACGCGGCCGCGCTGGCCTGCGAGACCGGGATTGCCCAGGTGGAGAGTGGCGAGCACAACCCCGGCCAGCCCTGCCAGCTCTGCCATGGCGCGGGCGGCGACGCCCCTCGCTTCACGCTGGGCGGCACGCTCTACACCAGCAGCGCGGGCACCGCCAGGCTACCCGGCGCAACGATCGTGGTCATCGACGCCAACAACGTGGTCCACAAGCTGCCGAGCGCGCAGAACGGCAACTTCTGGACAACCGAGGCGATCACGTTCCCCGTCACCGTCCACGCCAGCCTTTGTCCCGACACCCGGCCGATGATCAGCCCGGTCGCCGACGGCGACTGCAACGCGGGCGGCTGCCACGACAGCGCCGCCCCGTCCGGCCGCATCCACCTTCCCTAGAGCGCCGGCCAATTTGCTTCCATCGTCCGGATGGCTGCCGGCCCCGCCCGCGTCGCGTCAGGGCAGGGTCTCGACGAAGAACCCGTCGGCCAGCGCGGCGCGCACCGCGCCGATCTGCGGGCTGTCCTCGTCGAGTTCGAGGTCGCCGTCATCGTTCCGCGGCACCGACTCCCAGTCGACCACCGCCAGCACCGCGGCGGCGTCGAACGTCACGACGAGCGTCCCGCCCTGGCCCACCTGGAGCTCGATGTCGACCGCCAGGCTCCCGGAGAACGCCGCGGCGTCCTGGATCTCGAAGGACGTCGGCTCGTTGTCGCCCTCGAGCTGGACCTCTCCACGCAGCCGGATCGCCCCACCGTCGCCGACGCCACCGCCATCGCCCTCGACCTTGAACTCGAAGCGCGAATACAGCCCCAGCGGTGCCTCGGGGAAGAACAGCGGGTCGGGCTCTTCGCCGTCGCGCCAGCGCAGCTCGAGCTCGTCGACCGACGTGCGTGGATCGCCGGGCGCCGAGTCACCGATAACGCGCACGTCGCGCAAGTGCAGGTACACGTCGGAGAGCCAGAGGCCGTCGTCCAGCTGGGCGACCGGCATGGGCTCACAGGCCCAGAGTACGCGCAGCCCCTGGATGTTGGGCGAGGCGTCGAGGCCTACCCCGCCGTCGACGGCGCTGGCGCCCCCGTCGGAGTTCGTGTTCGGGGCCGGACCCGGATCGCAGCCCACGGCGCCGCCCAGCGCCATCGCGCTGGCGAGCATCCCGACGGCCACCTGTCCGGCACGGCGCATGCTCCTCATCGCTGCAACGAAGGTACCACGCTGAATTCGAGCGAATACAGCCACTTCCCACGGCTCCACGGTGTCGCTCCGCACTACACTGTGCAGGTCTCGTACATTGGATGATCGCGATATGAGTACCACCGACCAGACCATCGATGCCGCAGGGCTCACCGCTGCCGGCGAAGCCGACGACGCCACCGGTGAGCGCGCCTTCCTGGTCGTCTACCCGGGCGACACGCCGGTCGCGAGGTCACGGGTCGTCGAACTGCCCGAAGGTGACGAGGTCACGTTCGGTCGCTCGCGCGGCTGCACCGTGATGGTCGACCACGAGAAGGTCTCGCGCACGCACGCGCGCGTCGTCCGGCGCGGCGCCGACATCGTGGTCGAGGATCTGGGCTCGCGCAACGGCACGCGCGTGAACGGGCAAAAGATCGAGGGCCCCACGCGTGTCGCCACCGGTGACGAGATCACGGTCGGCTCGGCCACCTGCGTGGTCGGCGTCTCGACGCGGCTGCGCCGGCGCGCGCTCATCGGCTCGACCTCGTACCTCGAAGAGCGGCTCGCCGCCGAGGCGGATCGCGCGCTGCGCTACCACCGGCCGCTCGGACTGGTGATGCTGCGCATCGACGGGACCGGCCCCGCCGCGGAGAGCGCGCTCGAGCGCGTCGCCGGCGCGCTGCGGCGCATGGACTGCCTGGCCGAGTACGGCCCCGACGAGTTCGCGATCGTGGTGCCCGAGGCGGATCGCGACGCCACCGAGGCGACCGCGCGCCGGCTGGTGCGCGAGGCGCGCGCGGGCGGCCTGGCCCACGGCGGCGTGGCCGTGCACGTCGGCGTCTCGGCGTTCCCCGGCGACGGCAGCCAGCCGGGCGAGCTCCTGTCGCGCGCGCGCGCCGCGCTGCGCACCGCGCGCACCGGCGGTGGCTCCGAGGGCGTGGCGGTGGCCGCGCGCGAGGCGCCCCTGGTCGACGGCGATCTCATCGTCGCCGACCCGCAGATGCGCCGGCTCTACGAGCTGTGCGCGCGCATCGCCGACACCAACATGACGGTGCTGGTGCTCGGCGAGACCGGCGTCGGCAAGGAGCTCGTCGCCGAATCGCTGCACAAGCACTCGAGCCGCGCCAAGCAGCCGCTCATCAAGCTCAACTGCGCGTCGCTCTCCGAGTCGCTGCTCGAGAGCGAGCTGTTCGGCTACGAGCGCGGCGCCTTCACCGGCGCGGACAAGCGCAAGATCGGCTTCTTCGAGGCGGCCGCGAGCGGCACGCTCTTCCTCGACGAGCTGGGCGAGATGCCGCTCGGGCTGCAGGCGAAGCTCCTGCGCGTGCTCGAGCGCAAGAAGCTCACGCGCGTCGGCGGCACCGCCGAGATCGACGTCGACGTGCGCGTCGTCGCGGCGACCAACCGCGACCTCGAGAAGGACGTCGTGCGCGGCCGCTTCCGCGAGGACCTTTTCTTCCGCGTGAGCGCGTTCACCCTGGTGGTGCCGCCCCTGCGCGACCGGCCGGGGGAGATCCCCCTGCTCGCCGAGCACTTCGCCCGCGTGTTCGCCCGCGAGCTGTCGCAGGACGCGCCCATGCTCTCGCCCACCGCACGCACCCGCCTGCTCGGCTATCCGTGGCCGGGCAACGTGCGCGAGCTGCGCAACGCCATCGAGCGCGCCGTGGTGCTGCGCTCGGGCCCGACCATCGAGCCCGAACACCTGCCCGAGCGCGTCCGCGACTCGCTGCCGCGGGACGCGGCGGGCTCGGGCGCCGGCGACGACGGCCGCGGCCTGGTCGCCATCGGCGACGGCGTCGACATGCGCGAGCACATTGCCGAGGTCGAACGCACCGCCATCATGCGCGCGCTCGAGGCCTGCGGCGGCAACCAGACGCGCGCCGCCGAGAAGCTGGGCGTGTCGCGCCGCGCGCTCATCTACAAGCTCGAGAAGTACGGCCTCAAGGCCCCGCCCAGCGGAAAGTAGGCGGCGCGCTACCTGCGCCCGATCGACGGCGGGTTGTAGCGCTCGGCGGGGGCGTCGGGTGAATCGGTGCCGCCGACCAGCAGCACCGTGCCGTCGCAGAGCAGCACGGCCTGGTGGCCGGCGCGCGGCACGGCCAGCTGATCGGTCGCGACCACGTCGACCGAGCCGTCGGTGGGATCGAGGCGCGCGATGAACGCGCCGGCGAGCGGCGGCCCGCCCACGCTGCGGCGCCCGCCCACCAGCAGCACCCGGCCGTCGGGCAGCGGCGTCGCGGTGAAGTCGATCAGGCCCGCGCCCTCGGGTAGCTCGCGCGCCGCCTGGAAGCCGCCGTCGATCGAGAACAGCTCGAGCAGCGCGATCGGCGCGAGCGCGCCGTCGATGCCGCCGGCGATCAGCACGCTGCCGTCGGGCATGCGCACCGCGGTGTGGCCGCGCCGCGGCACCAGGAGCTGCGACTGGAACTGCGCCGGATCGGCGAAGCCCTCGCGCAGCGGCTTGTAGAGCTCGGCGCGCGCCACCAGCGCGCCGCCCGCATCGACGCCGCCCGCGACCAGCACCGGCGCGCCGAGATCGTCGGAGAGCCGGGTGAGCGTGTGCTGGGCGCGCGGCGTCGCCAGCTCGCCGGCGATCGCGCGCGGTGGCTCGAGGCCGCCGCCCGTGGCCGTGCGCAGCTCCCAGACCGCGCCGGTCACCAGCGTGTCGCCGGTGAGCAGATCCGGCGTGCGCCCGCCGATCACGATCACCGCGCCGTCGGAGAGCGCGGTCGCGGCGTGATCCACGAGCCGCAGGCGCGGATCGTCGGTGCGCTCGACGCGCAGCGGCGCGACCGCCGCGGCATCGACCCGCTCGTAGAAGCCGACCAGGGTGCCCTCGTCGTCGACGCCGCCGATCACCAGCGCGCTGCCGTCGCCGAGCGTGGCGAGCACCGCGCCCCGCCGCGCGTCCACCGGCGCGAGCGCGCTCCACTCGCCCGCGCGTGCATCGAAGGCGTCGACGACGCCGAGCGCCGCGCCGCTCGCGCCCGCGCGGCCTCCCAGGAAGAGCGCGCGGCCGTCGGGCGCCGCGAAGGCGAGCCCGCCGCTGCGCTGCGGCGCGCCCAGCGCGGTGCCGAACGCGGCCCACTTCACCGTGCGCGCGAAGTAGAGGTGCGGCGCGGCGAGCTCCGGCTCGCGGCGCAGGTCCAGCTCGCAGGTGCGCCCGTAGGCCACCTCGGAGCCACCGGCGCGGCCGGCCAGGTGCACGACGAGATCGTCGCTGACCGGCACGCCTGGGAGCTCGAGCGTCTGGCCGCGCGTGAAGGTCTTGCCGACCAGATCCTCGCTGTCGCCCGCGATCGCGACCGAGAGCTCGGCCTCCTCGAGCCCGGGCAGGGGATCCGCCTCCGAGCCGGCGGCGGGCAGGTCGATCACCGGCGCCAACACGGCGGTGCCGGCGTCGCAGCCGGCGAGCCCGGCGAGCCCGGTGACGAAGGCGAGCCAGCCGAGCCCGGCCCGCGCGGCGGAGCGCGTCACCACGGCAGCCCGCTCGGCTGGAGCGTCAGATCGCCGCTGCTCGAGCCGTCGTCGGCCAGCGCGATGGGCAGC
Source organism: Haliangiales bacterium (assembly GCA_046595695.1). Taxonomy (GTDB): domain Bacteria; phylum Myxococcota_A; class Polyangia; order Haliangiales; family SHYZ01; genus JBKJOI01. The sequence goes on from JBKJOI010000520.1 coordinate 9,095, forward strand.
ACGATCGCGGTCGCGATCGCGGCGCCGACGCCCGCCCACAGCCACGGCGACCGCCACCACGCAGCCGGCTCGGCGCGCAGCGGCAGCGCGGGCGCGCGCGGCACGCCAGCCACCAGCACGCGCTCGAACGCCGCCTCGGCGTCGGGCGTCGCGGCGCCGCCGGGCGCGAGCGCGACGCTCGCCCGCGCGCTCACCGCGCCACCCGCGACCGCGAGGCGCGCGAACGACAGCGTCGGCGCCGCGCCTGGCGACGGCGAAGCGACGATCAGGATCAGCTCGCGCGCGCCGCGGCTGCGGCCCAGGGCGCGCAGCTCGGCCATGGCCGGCGGCGCGTCGCTGACCAGCACCGGGGTCACCGGCGTCACCGCGGCGGCGACGCTCACGCGCGCGCCCCACGGCCGCTGCCCGGCGCAGACCACGCGCACGAAGTGCTCGCCGTAGGCGACCTGCAGGCGCGCCGGCGTGCCGCTCGCGCCGTCGACGCTGACCTCGCAGCCGCCTTCGGCCGCGATCGACAGCTCGCCGCGCGGCTGCGCCAGCACCCGCTCACGGGCACGCCCGAAGGCCTCGACCGCGCGGGTCGGGAAGCGCAGCGGGTCGAGCACGCGCGCGGGATCCAGGGTCGCCGCGCGCACCAGGTCGTCCCACGCGCGCGTGGCGTCGCCGCGCTGCGTATAGGTGAGGCCGCGGTAGAGGAACAGGTCTGACAGCTGCGCGGACGACAGCCCGGCGCCGCCGCTCGCCGCAACCTCGGCGATCGCC
>JBKJOI010000619.1:0-2649 GCA_046595695.1 Haliangiales bacterium
TGTCCGGATCCGGCAAGTCCAGCCTCGCGTTTGACACCATCTACGCGGAGGGGCAGCGGCGTTACGTCGAGAGCCTGAGTGCCTACGCCCGCCAGTTCCTGGGGCAGATGGACAAGCCCGACGTCGACTCCATCGAAGGCCTGTCGCCCGCGATCTCGATCGAGCAGAAGACCACCAGCAAGAACCCGCGCTCCACGGTCGGCACGGTCACCGAGATCTACGACTACCTGCGCCTGCTCTACGCGCGCGTCGGCCACGTCTATTGCTGGCAGTGCAAGAACCGGATCGCCTCGCAGACCGTGCAGCAGATGGTCGATCTGGTGATGGAGATGCCCGCGGGCGCGCGCTTCTCGGTGCTCGCGCCGATCGTCCGCGACAAGAAGGGCGAGTACAAGAAGGAGCTCGAGCAGCTGCGCAAGGACGGCTACCTGCGCGCGTCCGTCGACGGCGAGCTGGTCGACCTGGCGGCCTCGGGCATCCCCAAGCTCGACAAGAACAAGAAGCACACCATCGAGGCGTACATCGATCGCCTGGTGCTCAAGGACGGCATCCAGCAGCGGCTGACCGAGTCGATCGAGGCCGCGCTCGGCATGGCCGAGGGCGTGGTCAAGATCTCGCCGCTCGACGGTGACGACCTCATCTTCTCGGAGAAGTTCGCCTGCATCCACTGCGGGATCTCGTACCCGGAGATCACGCCGCGGCTGTTCTCGTTCAACAACCCGCACGGCGCCTGTCCGAACTGCGACGGCATCGGCGCCAAGATGTTCTTCGATCCCGACCTGGTCGTGCCCAACGACGAGCTGTCGCTGCGCGAGGGCGCGATCGAGCCGTGGGAGAAGCGCAACGCGCCGTTCTTCCAGGGCATCCTCGAGGCGCTCGCGGCGCACTACAAGATCGACATGCACGTTCCCTGGTCGAAGCTGACCAAGGACCAGCGCGAGGCGATCCTGCTCGGCTCGAAGGGCGTCGAGATCGAGTTCTTCTTCGAGAAGAACGGGCGCCGGCACACCTACAAGAAGGAGTTCGAGGGCGTCATCGCCAACCTCGAGCGCCGCCTGAACGAGTACGAGCGCCGCCGCCGCGAGGAAGGCGGCAACTTCGAGGAGTCGTTCGAGGCGGTCTACGAGGAGTTCCACCGCTACATGAACAAGTCGCCCTGCGACGAGTGCGGTGGCCAGCGCCTGCGCAAGGAGAGCCGCAACGTCCGGGTCGGCGAGCTGTCGATCGTGGAGCTGTCGGCGCTGTCGATCAAGAAGCTGCACGCCTTCTTCGTCGGGCTCAAGCTCGACACCCGCGAGCGCGCCATCGCCGACCGCATCCTGCGCGAGCTGACCGACCGCGTCGGCTTCCTCGTCAACGTCGGGCTCGACTACCTGGCGCTCGATCGCCCGGCCGGCACGCTCTCGGGCGGCGAGGCCCAGCGCATCCGCCTGGCGACGCAGATCGGCTCGTCGCTGGTCGGCGTGCTGTACATCCTGGACGAGCCGTCCATCGGGCTGCACCAGCGCGACAACACGCGCCTGCTCGAGACCCTGCGCGGGCTGCGTGATCTCGGCAACACCGTGATCGTCGTCGAGCACGACGAGGAGACCATCCGCGCCGCCGACCACGTGATCGACATGGGGCCGCGCGCCGGCGTGCACGGCGGGCGCATCGTGGCCGCGGGCACGCCCGACGAGATCATGTCGTCGACCGGCTCACTGACCGGCGCCTACCTGTCGGGCCGCAAGGCCATCATGGTGCCCAAGACGCGCCGGCAGCCCAACCAGAAGTACCTGACGGTGCGCGGCGCCAAGGAGAACAACCTCAAGAACTGCAACGTGCGCTTCCCGGTCGGGCTGCTCACCGCGGTCACCGGCGTGTCGGGCTCGGGCAAGTCGACGCTGGTCATCGACACCCTGCAGAAGGCGCTGCAGTCCAAGCTGCACCGCGCCAAGGCCACGCCCGGCGAGCACGACGGCGTCGACGGCGTGCACCACGTCGACAAGGTGATCGACATCGACCAGTCGCCGATCGGGCGCACGCCGCGCTCGAACCCGGCCACGTACACCGGGCTGTTCACGCACATCCGCGACCTGTTCGCGGCGCTGCCCGAGTCGAAGGCGCGCGGCTACAAGGCCGGACGCTACTCGTTCAACGTCAAGGGCGGGCGGTGCGAGAGCTGCCAGGGCGACGGCATCCTGCGCATCGAGATGCACTTCCTGCCTGACGTCTACGTGCAGTGCGAGGCGTGCGCGGGCCGCCGCTACAACCGCGAGACGCTCGAGCTCCGCTACAAGAGCATGAACATCGCCGACGTGCTCGACATGACGGTCACGCAGGCGGCCGAGTTCATGGCGCACATCCCGAAGGTGAAGCAGAAGCTCGACACCATCCGCGAGGTCGGGCTCGGCTACATCACACTCGGCCAGTCGGCGACGACGCTCTCGGGCGGCGAGGCGCAGCGGCTCAAGCTGTCCAAGGAGCTGTCCAAGAAGGCGACCGGGCGCACCGTCTACGTGCTCGACGAGCCGACCAGCGGCCTGCACTTCGACGACATCAAGCAGCTGCTCGAGGTGCTGAACCAGCTCGTCGAGCAGGGCAACACGGTCATCGTGATCGAGCACAACCTGGACGTGGTGAAGTCGGCCGACTGGGTCATCGACATGG
>JBKJOI010000571.1:0-20829 GCA_046595695.1 Haliangiales bacterium
CTGGGCAAGCAGGCGCGCCTGAGCGCGGCGGGCACCAGCTTGGGGGCGAGCGCCTCGACGGTCTTGCCGAGGTGGCTCATCAGGTCGTCCAGGCCCACGCCCGTGAGCTCGCGCACCGACGCGGTCATGCCGCGCACCGCGGCGTCGAGCTCGGGCGAAAGGGCGCCGGCCCCCGCGCCGCCCGCGGCGCGGCGCAGGCGCGCGAGCGCGGCGCACAGCGCCTGCCCATCGACCGCGGGGCTGGTCGCCGCCGCCACCGCGGCGCGCTCGGGCGCGATGGCCGCAAACTGGGCCACGTCGCGCAGCAGGCGGCTGACCCGCTCGCGGCCGATGTCGGTGCCGTCGAGGGTGCTCTGCAGCGACAGCGCGCCGACCTCCGCCGCCTCCTGGGCGAACGCCTCGAGCTCCTCGCTGCCGAGCCCGCCGGGCATCTCGGCGAGGCGACTGGCGCGGGCGCGCAGGGCCACGGCGCCCTCGCCCGCCGCGGTCTCCGCCTGGAACGTGGTGTAAAGCTGCAGCAAGGTGTCGAGCTCGGCGAAGCGCTGCTCGATGCGCGCGGCCAGGCCGCGCTGCGGGCGCGTGCTGTCGAGGCAGGTGCGCAGCATGCCGAGCAGCTCCTGGGTGACCTCGGCCACCGCGGCGAAGCGGAAGCGGCGCGCGCTGCCGTCGAGCCGGCGGGCCGGCTCGAGCAGCGCCGCCAGCGCGGCGTGATCGCGCAGGTTGCAGACCCAGCGATCGAGCTCCGGCTCCATCACCGCGAGCAGGAGGCGGGCCTCGTCGTGGAAGCGCGCCAGCACATCGACGGCGCGCGGGTTGGCGACCATCGGCAGGAGCGCGAGGCACTCGTCGATGCCGTCGCTCAGCTTGGTCATCGCCGCGTCCGCGGACATCCGGTGCGGCGCACCCCACATCGCGGCGGTGAGCGCCGCACAGGCCTCGAGCGCGCAGGCCTCCAGCGCGCCGATGCCCAGGCTGGCCGCCGAGCCGAGCAGCGAATCGACCAGCGCGAGCATCCGCTCCGCCGAGGGAGGCTGCGGGTTGGCGCCGTCGATACGCAGCTCGGGCGCGCCGAGCTCGCGCCGGGCCAGCTCGAGCTCGTCGGCCAGGTGCGCCGGCAACGGGCACGCGCGCAGCTCGCTCGCCAGCGCGGCCAGCCGGTCCAGCTCGCCGCGCAGCGCGGCCAGCGTCGCGAGGCGCTCGCTGGGGTTGGCCGCGGCCAGGGAGCGCGTCACGCCCTCACGCAGCGCGCGCACCGGCAGCGCGTCGAAGGCGCGGTCGAGCTGGCGGATCGCCTCCGCCGCGCGGTCGGGGTGGCTGACGACCGCGGCCCGGCAGCGGGTCAGCGCGGTGCGCAGCGGCGTCAGGCTCGCCTGGTCATCGGCGGCCGACGGGTGGTGACGATCGTGATCGCGGCGCGCGATCGCGTCGACCATGCCGCGAATCTTCTCGAGGCGCGCGGTGGCCACGCGGACCTCGTCGCCGCCGATCTGCGCGCCCGAGTCACGCAGCTTCGACAGGTCGTCCTCGGCGGCGTGGGCGGCCGCGGTCAGCTCGGCGAGGCCGAGCCCGTGCGCGTTGCCCTTCAGGGTATGGACGGCGCGGAACACCCGGTTCAGCGCCTGGCGAGCCTCGGGATCGCGTTCCATGCGCGCCAGCGCGGCGCCCGCCTCGGTGATGAGTCGTCCGGCGTCCGCGCAGAAGGCCTCGAGCTGCTCGCGGGAGCCGGTGCCGACCTCGGGCGTGGCCGTGCCCGCGGCAGGCTGCACGGCCGCGGCGGCCTGGCTCTCCGGCGCCGGGCGCACGAAGACCACGACGCTCGCCACCTGGCGGTCGCGGATGATCGGCGCGTACTCGAGATCGAGGCGCCGCGAGGTCTTGCTCGTGCGCGGCGGATCGTCCTTGTAGAGCGCCCATCCGGCCGCGTCGGCGCCGGTCAGGCCGGCCAGCCACAGCTGCAGCGCGCCCGCCTCGGGCGCGTCGTCGGCGAACCCGAGCGCGCGGTGCAGCGGGTCACCCGGTCCGCTCAGCTCGGCCAGGAGCAAGCCGCACTCGGCGCCCCGGATCGAGCCGATCACGCCGTCCAGGTCGCAGGTCAGCACCGCGCCCGGAAAGCTCGCCAGCACGAGGCCGGCGGGCAGCCCGCCCTCGCCGTCGGTCGGTGAGGCCTGAGCGCTCATGCGCCCCTCGTGCTCGAGGGTGCCGCGGGCAAGCGCCGGAGGCACGGGATCGCGAGAGTTCTGCAGCATGACGTCTCTCCGCTCAGCTCGCCTGACCCGGGGTCAGGCGAACGTCGATCAGCACCTTGATCGTCCCCGCCGTTGTGAGCAGCGTGACCACGAGCGTGCGCTCCTGGAGGGCGCGGTCGTTGTCGTTGTGGAGGTGCGGAGGGTGGATCTCGACCTGGTAGCCGGCATCGAGCAGCTTGCCGGTCGCGTTGCCGGTGACAATGTTGGCCAGCTCCGCGGCGGCCTCGCCGCAGGTGGTCGGATCGGCCGTCTGCGCGGGATCCATGGCGAACAGCTTGCTCGCCACCAGGCGCGCCACCTCGGCCCCCAGCACCACCGTGACCGCACCGGCCAGCCGCCCGCTGACCTCGACGGTCACCGACAGGCTGGGCGCTGGGTCGATGCACATGGTCGTGTCGACACCCGCGAGCCGTGGATCGAGGCCCACGAACGACCTCACGACATCCACGACCGGCTGGATGAATGCCTGCACGACCTCGGCGCTGATCGGGGCGGCCATCTGGTTCCTCCTATGCTCGCGTCGCTCGAAGCACTTCACGAGTGGTCGTGGTGCCCGCGAGCAGAAGTTGAAGCGCCTGGAAGCGCATGCTGCGAAAGCCGTGCGCGCGCGCGTACGTGCGAATCTCCTCGGCGGTGGCGCCGCGCGAGATGATCGCGCGCAGCCCGTCGTCGATCTCGAGCAGCTCGCGAATGGGCGCGCGGCCGCGGTAGCCGGTCTGCATGCAGGCGTCGCAGCCGGTGCCGCGGCTGAAGCGTTGCTCGTCCGGCAGCGCCGGCAGGCCGAGCGTCTCGAGCTCGGCCTCCTCGGGCGGGTACTCCTCGGTGCACGAGCTGCAGACGGTGCGCATGAGGCGCTGCGAGACGACCCCGACCAGCGCCGGCGCCACCAGGTAGCTCTCCACGCCCATCTCGGTGAGCCGGGTGATCGAGCTGGCCGCGTCGTTGGTGTGCAGCGAGGTCAGCACCAGGTGGCCGGTCAACGCGGCCTCGGCGGCGATGATGCCGGTCTCGTGATCGCGGACCTCGCCGATCAGGATGATGTTGGGATCCTGGCGCAGGATCGACCGTAGCGCGCCTGCGAAGGTCAGGCCGCGCTTCACGTTGACCTGCACCTGGTTGATGCCGGGGAGCTGGTACTCCACGGGGTCCTCGACGGAGACGACGTTCATCTCCGGGCTGCGCACGGCGTTCAGCGCCGAGTAGAGGGTCGTGCTCTTGCCGCTACCGGTCGGGCCCGTGACCAGCAAGAGGCCGTAGGGCGCCCGGATCATGCGCTCGAACTGCACGCGCTGCGTGGGGTCGAAGCCGATCGCGTCGAGCGGCAGGCTGGCGCGGCTGTTGTCGAGCAGGCGGCAGACCACCTTCTCGCCCCAGTACGTGGGCAGGATCGAGACGCGCAGGTCGATCTCGCGATCGCCCTTCTTCATCTTGATGCGCCCATCCTGCGGGATCTGGCGCACCGAGATGTCGAGCTGCGACATGACCTTGATGCGCGACACCATCGCGGCGTGGAGCTCGATGGGCCGGGTCTCGGCCAGGCGCAGCGCGCCGTCGATGCGGTAGCGCACCACGGTCTCGCGCTCGCTGGCCTCGAAGTGGATGTCGCTCGCGCGCGCGTCGAGCGCCCCGACGATCAGCCGATCGACGATGCGCGTGGCCTCCTGGAGCTCCTCCTGCGAGACCGTCTCGACCTCGACCGGCACCGCGCCCGCGCGCGGCTCGTAGAGACGGCGGATGGCGCGGTCGATCTCCGACGGCGAGGCCAGCACGGCGGTGACCGGCCGCTTGGTCGTGCCCTGCAGCCAGTCGAAGACCTCGAGTTGCGTCGGGTCGCTGACCGCGACCGAGAGCTCCTGCGGGCTGGCGAACACGGCGACGATGTTCTTGCGCTCGGCGACCGCGCGCGGGATGAACGCGGCGAGGTCGGCGGTGAGGTCCAGCTGATCCAGCTCGAGCCGGGCCACGCGGAACTGATCGGCGACGCACTGCAGCAGCGCGTCCAGGCTCCCGAAGCCCGCCGCGGACAGCTGGGTCTCCGAGAGCGTGCGCCGTCGCAGGAGCTCGAGGCCGACGCTGGCGCGCGCGACGGGTGCGCCGCGCGCGGGGGTCTGGGAGGCGACCATCGTGGTCATCCGCCGAAGAGCCTGTCGAGCGTGTCCTGGGTGATCGCGCCCTCGGGCAGCGCGCTACCCTGCTGGGCGGCCTGGTGACCCTTCGTGGTGCCGTTCGAGCCGTGCAGCAGCTCGGTCAGCTCGGCCGCGCTCAGCGCATCGGCGCGGCTGGTCTCGGACTTCGCCACCGGCGTGGGCGTGGGCACGGGCATCGGCGCGGGAGAACTGGCGGCGCGCGCGGCCGCCGGCGCCGTCATGGGTTCGACCGCCGACATGGCGGGCGGGTGGGACAGGCGCGTGGCGCGCCGGGCGCGCGTGCGCTCCGCGCCGAGCGAGTCGCCGCAGCCGCCGCAGAACTTGTCCACGGCGAGGTTCTCGAAGCCGCAGCGCCCGCACGCCGCGAACAGGAACGACCCGCACTCCCCGCAGTAGCGCCGGGCCGCCTGGTTGTCGCTACCGCAAGGCGGGCAGATCACAGGCCACCTTCCGAACGCGGCGCACCTGGCGGCGTTGGTGCCGGGGAAGCAGCAGGCTCCGTGCGGGCGCGCTCGGCGATGCGGCAGAGCACGTACTGCAGGACCTGCAGGGTCTTCTCGGGCTGGAACGGCTTGAGCAGGTAGTGCGCGACGCCCGCCTTCTGGCAGGCGATGATCTTGTCGCGCGAGGTGAGCGACGTGCACATCACCACGGTGGCCTCGGGATACCGGCGCAGCAGCTCGGCGGCGGCGGTGACGCCGTCCTTGCCGGGCATCACGATATCCATGGTCACCAGGGTCGGCCGGTGCTGCTCGTACAGGCGCATCACCTCGTCGCCGCTCGCGCCCTCGGCCACGATCTGACACCCGGCTGCCTCGAGGAGCGGGCGGATCGAGCGGCGTGCCGCGGGCGAATCATCGATCACGATGGCTGTTGGCATGTGGACCTCTCGAGTCCTGGAACGGCCGGAGGCGCGGGAACTTGAGGGGCTGGCGGCGCCCCGCAAGCGCTTCGTCCGGGGGCATGTGGGCCGAGGTGAGGAAGGGTGGGTCGTTTGCGCTTGCCGCGCGGTCGCCCCGAGGACGCCCGGCTCAGCCCGCCGTTCCTAGCCGGCCGAGGGCATGGCGCCTGCGGGCGCGAGCGCCGGGCTCGGGCTGGCGGCGGCGACCTGGCTCGGGGCCTCCACCGCGACGTCGTTGACCACGCCGCCGCGGAGACGCGCCGCCGCCGAGGCATCGCTGACGCGCGGCAGCAGGATGTCGAAGCTGGTGCCGCGCCCGAGCGTGCTGCTCGCGATCACGGTGCCGCCGCTCTGCTTGACCGCGCCGTAGACGGTCGCGAGGCCGAGGCCGGTGCCGTGGCTCTTGGTCGTGAAGAAGGGCTCGAACACGCGCGCCAGGGTCGGCGGGTCCATGCCCACGCCGTTGTCGGCCACGCGCAGCACCACGTACGGGCCGGGCAGGAGCGAGGCCAGCTCGCCCGACGGCGGCTCGGCGTGGAGCTCGAGCGCGCGCGTCTCCACGGTGAGCGCGCCGCCGTACGGCATCGCGTCGCGCGCGTTGGCGGCCAGGTTGAACAGGATCCGCTCCACCAGCTGCGGATCGACCTCGACGCACGCGGTGCCCGGCTGGCGCTCGAGCCGCACCTCGACGCGCTCGCCCACGATCCGCTCGATCGTGCGCGCGCTGGCCGCGACCGCGTCGGCGAGATCGATCACGCGCGGGGTCAGCATCTGCCGGCGCGCGAACGAGAGCAGCTCCTGGGTCAACGCGGCCGCGCGATCGGCGGCGGTGAGGATGTCGCGCAGGTCGGCGCGCGCGGCGCCTTCGTCGTGCAGCTCGGCGGAGCGCAGCGCGTAGCGCGCGTTGACCCGGATCACCGTCAGCAAGTTATTGAAGTCGTGGGCCACGCCACCGGCCAACCGGCCGATGGCCTCGAGCTTCTCGGCGTCGCGCTGGCGCGCCTCGGCGCGCAGCACCGCCGCGACGGTGCGGCCGTGGGTGAGCCGCAAGATGAGCGCGATGATGGTGGCGACGACGACGTTCACCGCCGAGGCCGAGACCAGCGCGCCCGTGCCCTGGTGCATCATTGTGAGCGCGGCCCAGCTCATCACGGCGGAGCCCAGGATGATGACCAGCAACCACGGGTTCAGGATCGCGACGCCCGCGGCCACGATGAAGAGCAGGAAATGCACCGAGCTGCCCGCGCTGGGCTCGATGGCGTAGTGCACCACAACGTTCGCCAGCGCCAGCAGCGCCGCCGCGCCCGCCACGTAGTGCACGGCGTCGAGCCGCAGGAGGCGGCTGGGCAGCCACAGGCTCGCCACGCCGTAGACGAGCGCGGTGGCGCCGGTGCCGAACGCGAGCACCGGCACGCCGGCCGCGCCGAACGCGTGGTAGACGGTGTGCAACAGGTAGACGATCGCGAGACCACGCATCGCGATCGGAATGCCCTCGCGCGTCACCTGCGCGTGCACCCGCGCCGTACCGGTCTGGTCAGCCTCGCCGAGGTCTCTGGCCCCCTGGTTAGCCATCACCCTACTGCATTGCACACGTTCAGCGTCGGCGTCGAGCAGGTCAGCACCGGATGGAGGTTCATTCGTCGATGCGGTGACCCATTTTGGCGGCAGACGGTGATTTATCCGTGAGCTGGAAACTTGGTTGAGCAGGGCCACGGGCGCGCCGCGCGACGGCGGCTGCTATTGTCGCGCGCATGGCCCCGCCCGCCGCTCCGCTGCGCCTCATCACCGTGCGCTTCAGCCACTACTGCGAGAAGGCGCGCTGGGCGCTCGATCGCGCCGGCCTCGCCTACCGCGAGGAGTCGCACGTGCCGATCATCTCGTGGCCGGCAACCATCGGCGCCGGCGGCGGCCGCACCGTGCCGGTGCTGGTCACGCCCGGGAAGGTGCTGGCCGACTCGACCGAGATCCTGCGCTGGCTCGACGGCCAGTCGCACGCGCCGCCGCTCTTCCCCGCCGGCGCCGAGGGCCGCGAGGTCGCCGAGTGGGAGGACGACTTCGATCGCCACCTGGGCCCGGCGACGCGCCGCCTGATCTACACGCACGTGCTGCCGCAGCGCGAGCTGACGCTCCGGCTGCTCGGCTCGGCGGGCGGCCGCTGGCAGCGGCGGCTCTTGCGCGCGATCTTCCCGCTGCTGCGCCAGGTCATGGTCAAGGGCCTGCGCATCACGCCCGCAGCGGGGGCGCGTTCGGCGCGGGTCGTCGAGGATACCTTCGCGCGCGTGAGCGCCCGCCTGGCCGACGGCCGCCGCTACCTGGTCGGCGATCGAATGACCGCCGCCGACCTGACCTTCGCGTCGCTGGCCACGCCGGTGCTGGTGCCCGATGAGTTCGCGCCCTTCTTGCCGCCCAAGGACGCGTTTCCGCCCGGCGTGCACGCGCTCATCGAGTCTTACCGGGCCACCCCGGCCGGCGCCTACGCGCTGCGCCTCTATGCCGAGGAGCGGACGCGCGCTCTGTGCTAGACAAGACGGGTGCTGCCGGATCCGCCACGGCCCTATCTGTCCTGGTACCGCCCGGCGGTGATCGAGCGGCTGATCCGCGTCGCGCTCTTGTCGGCGGTGGTCATGACCCTGGGCATGGCGCTCCTGGGCGTCGCGCTGTGGAGCCCGCGCATGCTCGACGGGCTGCGCCCGTTCGCGGCCGCGATCGGCGGAGCGGCCACGCTGGCCGGGCCGCTGTCGCTGGTCCTCCGCTTCCACCGCCTGCTCATGCGTGACGACGGCTTCCTGGGCGTGCGCCTCGACGGCGTGGAGATCCGCCTGGATGAGCCGGCCACGTTCGTCGCCTGGGACGACCTGGTCGGCGTGAGCGCACCCGAGGGAGGCGCGATCGAGCTGCGGCTGCGCAGCGGCGAGATCGTCCGCGTCGACCAGGACTTCACCGGCGCCACCCGTCAGGCGATCGCGCGCGAGCTCGAGACCACGCGCAAGCGTGTGGGGCTCGGGCTGATTCGAGGCTGAACCGCATGTCCGTAGCTCCTCCGAACGAAGAACAGAACCGCCTGGCCGCGCTGCGCGTGGACTACACCCGTGCCGGCCTCACCGAGGCCGAGGCCGACCCCGATCCGATCGCGCAGTTCCAGCGCTGGTTCGACGAGGCGCTCGCCGCCGCGGTCCCCGAGCCCAACGCCATGACCCTGGCGACGGTGACCGCGGCTGGCTGGCCGTCCGCGCGCGTGGTGCTGCTGAAGGGCGTCGACGCGCGCGGCTTCACGTTCTACACGAACTACTCCAGCCGAAAGGGCCGCGAGCTCGACGGCAATCCGCGCGCCGCGCTGGTGTTCTTCTGGAAGGAGCTCGAGCGCCAGGTGCGTGTCGAGGGCGCGGTCGAGCGCGTCTCCGCCGAGGAGTCGGACGACTACTTCGCGAGCCGGCCGCCGGGCAGTCAGCTGGGCGCCCACGCCTCGCCGCAGAGCCGCGTGATCGCGAGCCGCGAGGAGCTCGACGCGAGCCTGGCCGCGGTGAGCGTACGGTTCGCCTCGGGCCCGGTGCCGCGGCCGCCGAGCTGGGGCGGCTTCCGGGTCGTGCCCGAGCACATCGAGCTGTGGCAGGGCCGGCCGAGCCGGCTGCACGACCGGCTGAGCTACCGGCGGGCGCGCGTGGACGCCGCCTGGGTGCGCGAGCGACTCGCGCCCTGAGCTTGCGCGGGCAGCGGGGGCCCCGCGGGCGCCTTCCTGTCCTTCTGGCCGGGCCTCTTCGCAGGCTTCTTCGCGGGCTTCTTCGCGGGCTTCTTCGCGGGCTTCTTCGCGGGCGCTGGCGCCTTCTTCTGAGCCGCCGGCCGGGCCTCGAGCAGGCGCACGCGTAGCGCGGCGGCCGCGGGCGGCAGCCGATCGGCGCCGTGGTGCACCAGGTACATGGCCCGCACGATGGGCGTCGCCGGGTGCGCGATCTCGACGAGCGTGCCGCGCGCCAGCTCGGCGACCACGGCGTGCCGGCTGACCAGCGCGACGCCCACGCCCGCGCGCACGAACGCGACCACCGCCGCGATGCCCGACAGCTCCATGACCACGCGCGCCGCCGGGAAGTGACGCTCGAGCAGCTCGCGCGTGGTCGCGCCCGGCGGGAAGGTGACGAACGGCGCGTCCTTCGGCTCGGTGCGCGGCGCGGCCACCAGGATCAGGTGGTCGTCCATCCAGAGCTCCCCGGCCGGGTCGGTGATGAGGCCGAGGTCGAGCGCGCCGGCGGCGATCGACTCCTGCACGACCTGGGTGGTGGCCTCGCGCAGCTTGAGCACGATGCCCGGGTGCTCGCGCCGGAACGCGGCCAGGATGGGTGGCAGGAAGTAGGTGCACGCGGTCGCGCCCCCGCCCAGGCGCACCTCGCCGGCGCGCAGCCCGAGCACCTCGCCGACGGCGCGCCGGCCCTCATCGACGGCGGCGAGCGCGGCGCGGGCGCGCGGCAGGAGCGCCTCGCCGGCCGCCGACAGGCGCGTGCCGCCCGCGCCGCGGTGCAGGAGGCGCGCGCCGACGAAGTCCTCGAGCCGGGCGATCGAGGCCGACAGCGCCGGCTGGGTGAGGTGCGCCTGGCGCGCGGCCTCGGTGAAGGTGCCGTGGCCCGCGATCAGGACGAAGTGACCGAGCTCGTCGAACATCGACATAGATAAATATTATCATTTTCATGAAATCAATCGATTGGTGCCATGGGCAGGCAAGCCGTACAGATCGAGCCAGGAGACTTGCTCATGATGTTGCTCGTGCCGCTCGGCCTCGCTGCCGGAGCGCTCACCACCGTGGCCGGCCTGGGCGGCGGCCAGTTGCTCGTGCTCGCCCTCGCGGCGCTGTTCGGCCCGCGCGCCGCGCTGGTGATCTCGGCGCCCGCGCTGCTCGCCGGCAACCTGCACCGGCTGTCCATGTACCACGCGCACGCGAGCTGGCGCATCGGGCTCGCCTTCGTGGCCGGCGCCCTGCCCGGCAGCCTGCTGGGCGGGCTGGTGGCGGTCGAGCTGCCGGGGCTGGCCATCCAGTCCCTGCTCATCGTGACCACGTTGCTCGCGATCGCCCGCCGCTTCGGGTGGATCCAGCTGGCGCCGCGCGCCGCCGCGCTCGGCCCCGCGGGTTTCGGCATCGGCGCGGTCTGCGCGGCGTCGTCGGGCGCGGGCCTGCTGGTGGCGCCGCTCCTGCTCTCGACCGGCCTGACGGGTGCGGCCTACGTGGCCACCAGCTCGTTCTGTGCCGCGTCGATGCACCTCGGACGCATCAGCGGCTACGCCCTGGGCGGCCTGTTCACCGCTGACAACCTGGCGCGCTCGGCGGTGCTGGGCGTCGCGATCCTGACCGGCAACCTGCTCGGCGACCGCCTGCGCCGGCGCATCGACGCACGCACCACCACGTGGATCGAGCACGGTACGCTGGCCGCCTGCGTGCTGCTCGCCGTGATTGGCGCCAGCCGACCCTAGGAGCTACCGCGCAGGTATGTATAGTCGCGGCCATGGCCGCGTCCCGCCGTCGCATCGTGCTGCTCTCCGTGCTCGTGCTGTTCACGTCGTGCACCGGCTACCTGCTGCTGTGGCCGGTGGCCATCGATCCCGAGACCTGGCAGCCGCCCGCCGCGCCCGCCTGGGCGACCAACGCCGCGCTCGGACCGACCGAGACGTTCCACCCCGAGCTGTCTGGCCCCGAGGCGGTGGCCTTCGACGCCAGCGGCCGCGTCGTCACCGGGCTCACCGACGGACGCATCGTGCGCTTCGCCGCCGACGGCTCGGGCGCGGTGGAGACCCTGGCGAGCACCGGCGGCCGCCCGCTCGGGCTCGCGTATGACGCGAGCGGCCGTCTCATCGTCGCCGACGCGTACAAGGGGCTCCTGGCGATCGCGCCGGGCGGCGAGATCACGACCCTCGCCACCGAGCACGGCGGGCTGCCGTTCCGCTTCACCGACGACGTCGCCATCGCCGCCGACGGCACCATCTACTTCACCGACGCGTCGTCGACCTGGTCGGTGGCGCAGTACCAGATGGACGTGATCGAGCACCGCCCGCGCGGCCGACTGCTCGCGTACCACCCGGCGACCGGCAAGACCGAGCTCGTGCTCGGCAACCTGTACTTCGCGAACGGCGTGACGCTCGGGCCCGCCGATGCCTACGTGCTGGTCTCGGAGACCGCGAGCTACCGGATCCGCCGGGTCTGGCTGCGTGGCGAGCGCGCCGGCGAGAGCGACGTCTTCGCCGACAACCTGCCCGGCTTCCCCGACAACATTCGCTGGTCGCCCGCGCGCCGCGCGTTCTGGATCGCGCTCGGCTCGCCGCGCGACCCGCTCATCGACAAGCTCGCTGCCCGGCCCTGGCTGCGCAAGGTGGTCGTGCGCCTGCCCGCGGCCTTCCACCCCGCGCCGAAGCGGCATGCCTGGGCGCTCGCGCTCGACGAGCAGGGCCGGGTGGTCGCCGACCTGCAGCAGGTCGCCGCCGACTCGTACTCGCCGCTGGCCAGCGTGACCGAGCGCGACGGCTGGCTCTACCTGGGCAGCTTCATCCGCATGGGCCTGGCGCGCGCGAAGGCGCCGTAGTCGACTGACCGGAGCCACACCGCCTACGACGGGCGCCGCGATGGATCGGTCGCGGCACCGGCGGCCGCCAACGGCTGGCCGGCCACGACGCGGACCCCGGCGGCCTCGTCACAAGCGCGGGCCAGCGCGAGCGACATGTCGCGCGCCGTCGGGCGCGCCGCCGGATCGAGCGCCAGGCAGCGATCGATGAGCGCCGCGACCTGCGGGTCGAGCCCGGGCACGAGCTCGCCGACCGGCGGTGGCCGCGGCGGCGAGATCCCGTGCAGCATGTCGAGCAGCGGCGGCCGCCGAAACGGCATGCGCCCGCCAAGGAGCCCGTAGGCGATGATGCCGAAGGCGAACAGGTCCGCGGCCGGCGAGACGTGCGCGCGGCCGGCCGCCAGCTCGGGCGCCATGTAGCGGGGCGTGCCGGGCAGGCTGCCGGTGTGCGTGAGCTGGCCGGGCGTGCGCTTGCTCTTGCCCGAGGCCCACGAGTTCGCCAGCGGGCCCGGACGCACCTTGGCCTCCACCGTCACCGAGGTGAGCTTGGTGTCGCCGACCGGCCGCGGCCCGAGCTGCAGCGAGCGCGTGCGGTCGCCGGACTGCATCGGCGCCGCCTGCGTGGGCTCGGCGAGCGTCGCCTCGGCGAGCGCGGCGGTATCGAGCGGCTCACTGGCGGGCGCGGCGTCCTCGAGCGCCTCGGCGGCGAGCATGCCGATCGCCAGCGAGATGCCGAAGTCGGCGATCTTGACCTGCGGCCGCCCGTCGCCGCGGCAGACCAGCACGTTCGAGGGCTTGAGGTCGCGGTGCACGATCCCGGCGTCGTGCAGCGCGATCAACCCGGCGGCCGTCTGGCGCAGGATCTCGAGCGCGTGCGGGGCCGGCGCGGGCCCGCCGTCGTCGAGCGCGAGCGGCTGGCCGTCGACGAACTCGAGCACCAGGTACAGGAAGCCGGCCTGCGCGACCCCGACGTCGAGGATGCGCACCACGTGGACGTCCTCGACCTGCGCCGCCACTTGGGCCTCGCGCGCGAGCCGCGCCAGGGTGGCGCCGTCCTGCTCGTGCGCGACCTTGATCGCGACGCGCGCACCGTCGGAGAGTCGGCGCGCCTCGTAGACCGCACCCATGCCGCCGGAGCCCAGGTGCGCGACCACGCGGTAACGGTCCTCGACCAGGTCGTCCACGGCGAGCTGCACGGCGTGCTGGTCGCTGCCCGCGAGCGCAAAGGCTGCCTGCAGCTGCGCCGAGCGCTCGGCGATCTGCCGGCGCAGCTCGGTGTTGAGTGCGCGCAGGTCGGCGTTCAGTCGCTCGTTGTGGCGCAGCGCGAGCACGAAGGTCCGGCTCATGAGGATCGAGAGCATGAGCGGGTAGACGGTCTGGCCGATGTTGCCGGTGCGCGCGCCCGCGAACAGATCGGTGAACCCGACCCAGGCCAGGGTGTCAGGGGTCGCGCCGATCGCGACCACGCACCAGGCGATGAACGAGAGCACCGCGGCGACGCGATCCTCGGCGTGGCGCAGCAGCCGCACGCCCAGCCAGAGCTGCACGAGCGTGACGGCGCCGATGTACAAGACCGAGACCTGCGCCTGCACCTGCTCGAGGAACTCGCCGCTGGTGGCCACGATCGCGACCACGGCGACCACCAGCGTCACCGTCCAGGCGCGCGACGCCTTGCCGAGGTTGAAGAAGTCGTAGGTGAACAGCAACGACATCCACAGCGCCGTGGCCGTGCCGCAGGCGACCATGGTGACCTCGTGCGCGCCCAGGAAGCGGGTGTAGCCGAGCGTGTAGAGCGGGTACACGAGCGCGCACAGCGTCTGCACCGAGAAGCGCAGGTACGCGACGCGGTGGCGGTCGAACAGGAACACCGCCATCCAGATCAGGCTCACGACCAGCAGCGCCACCAGCGAGCCGAACGCGACCGGCCCGTTGACCGTGCTGGCGAGCCGGACGCTGGGTGGCGTCGTGCCCGCCTCGACCAGGATGGGTGGCACCAGCAGCCACGCGCTCTGTGACCAGGTGTGATCGAGCTCGAGGCGCAGCATCAGCCGACCGTCGGCGCTGGCCTCGGCGGGCACGCGCGCGCGCACCGCGCCGCGCGGACGCCAGCCGTCGTTGTCCTCGGTGACGGCCGCCGCGTCGTCGACGTAGAGCGTGCGGTGCGCGGGGCCGGGCACCAGCACGTCGAGCGGCTGGCCCCGCCACGCCGCCGGCACCGCAACCTCCGCGTGCAGGCTGGCGTGACAGCGCCGCCGCGGCAGAGGCAGGCGCGCCGGTAGGTGGACGTCGCTCCCGGCCACGCCGCAGCCGGGCGCCTCGAGGTGCCAGTTGACCAGCACGACCGAGGGCGTCGGGTCGCAGGCGGCCAGCCCCAGTAGCGCCAGCCCCAGACAGTGGACGGAGACACGAATATTTCACGATACTTCAGGGCGCGCCGCCTCGGCAACGTGGGGCGGAGTCGTACAAGAGGCGTGCTTGGCCGCGCTAGGCCAGGCCGTCCGCGCGCCAGCGCCACGATCCATGGCGCAACCAGGCGAGCGCGCGGCGCCAGATCGACCCGTTGCTCAGGCGCCAGGCGAGTGTCGCGGCCACCTCTTCAGGCAGCGGGGGCGGCACGGTGGCCGCGCGCGGCGCGCGCAGCACCGGCAGCGGGGGCGGCACGGTGGCCGCGCGCGCCGGCATGGTCGCCGCGCGCGCCACGACCTCCAGCCGGCTCGGCGCCCTGACCTCGAGCGGCACGGGCGGCGGCGCGGGTATCGCGGCGATCGTACGGGTCAGGCGCCCGCGCGCCGGCTGGACCACTCGCCCGAGCGCCGTGCGCATGTCCTCGGCGCTCGCGAAGCGGCGCGCGGGGTCCTTGTCGAGCGCGCGCGTGACCACCGCGACCAGGGCCGCGGGCAGGTCGGGCCGCGCCGCGGCCAGGTCGGGTGGTGCGTCCCGCACCTGGCGCGCCGCGATGTCGAGCGGCGCGCCGCCGCCGAACGGCCGCTGCGCGGTCAGCATCTCGAAGAGCACGATGCCGACCGAGTACAGATCGCTGCGCTCGTCGCCGCGCTCGCAGAGCAGCCGTTCGGGCGCGACGTACGACGGCGAGCCCATGCACGCGCCCTGCTGCGTGATGCCCGCGTCGTCGCGGAGCTGGGCCAGCCCGAAGTCGATGAGCACGACGCGCGTGCCGTCGCCGCGGCGCGCGAACATGGTGTTCTCCGGCTTCACATCGCGGTGCAGGACGCCCTGCCCGTGCGCGTACGCGAGCGCCGCGAGCAATTCGTCGGCGGTTCGGATCGCATCGCCCACGCGGAGCGTGCCTGACTGCGCCATCCAGCCGGCGAGCGTGGGGCCCTCGATGAGCTCCATGGCCAGGTAGAGCTTGCGGTCCACGGTCCGGCCGTGGTCGAGCACGCGCACGCAACCCGGGTGGTCCAGGCGCGCCGCGGTCTGAGCCTCGCGCTCGAAGCGGCGCTGCATGTCGGTGCCCATGAACTCGCTGCCCAGCACCTTGAGCGCCACCTGGCGCCGGAGCGCCACGTGCTCGGCGCGGTACACGACGCCCATGCCGCCCTTGCCGAGCGCGCCGAGGATCCGGTACCGCATCGCCACCAGTTCGCCTTCGTGGAACATTGTTCGGCCTCCACGTGAACAGACGGGCCGGAACCTGCGGGATTCACGCTTTTAACCTCGCGGCGCGGCGCGGGTCGATCCGCCGTGGACGCGCCGGGCCGGCTCCTCTCAGGTCACGGCATAGGTCGTGCCGCGCGCCTTGCCCTTGGCGCGGACCCGCTTCTCGGCCAGCAGTCGCTTGACGAGCGGCTGCAGGAGCCCGGTGCGGATGCCGATCTGACGCGAGATGAGCTCCATGCGCTGGTGCGGGTGCGCCCGGATGTGCTCGTACAGCTTGCGCGTCGCGTTCTCGAGCTGGCGGTGTGAGCGCTTCTTGCGCCGGGCCGCGGCCGCGTCTGGAGCGGCCACGCGCGGGCTGCGTGCGCCGTTGTGGGCACGCACGGTCGCGGCCACTTGCTCTTTGACCAAATGGTCGAGGATTGTCTCGATCTGGCGTGAAAATTCGTCGATGGCGCGCCGCAGCTGGCGGTTCATGACCCACCCTTCTTGCGATTCCGCACCGTTTTACAGCATACAGATTATCTTTCGCAAGGCGGCTGCTCCGAACCCGGTCCGACAAACGTCGGACGCTGTTATCAGACGGCCCGTCGCAACCTGACCAGGTGGTCCGATGCGAGCATTCCGCAGGCGGCTTCGACGTCCTTGCCGCCCGAGTAGCGGCGCACGATCGGCTGCGCCAGCGGCACCAGGAAGTCGCGGAACCGCGACAGCTCGGCATCGCTGGGCGGCGTGAACTGCCCGGTCGCGTCGTTCACATCGATGAGGTTCAGGCGCACGCGCATGCCGGCGAGACGCTCGCAGAGCGCGCGCGCGTCCTCGGCGCCGACGTTTTCGCCCGAGATGGTCACGTACTCGAGCGTGATGCGCTCGCCCGTGGTCTCGGAGTAGGCGCGCGCCGCGGCCAGGAGCTCGGTGAGCGGGTACTTCTTCTCGATGGGCATGAGCCGCCGGCGCTTCTCCTCGATGGCCGAGGTCAGCGAGATGGCCAGGCGGTAGCGGTGACCCTCGGCGGTGTAGCGGCGGATCGCCGGCACGATGCCCGCGGTGGAGATGGTGATGGCGCGGCCATCGATGGCGAACGCCGAGGGATCGGACAGGATCTGCGCCGCCGCGATGACCGCGTCGTAGTTCAGGAACGGCTCGCCCTGGCCCATGAACACGATCCCGCGCACCGGCGCGACCGCGTCGAGATCGTCGCGCACGCGCGCCACCTGGTCGACGATCTCCCAGGGTTCGAGGCTGCGCTGGAAGCCGAGGCGACCGGTCGCGCAGAAGCCGCACGCGAGCGCGCAGCCCGCCTGCGAGCTGACGCACAGCACGAACTTGGTCGGCGTGGAGTCGGGGCCCGCGGGCAGCGGGATCGCGACGGTCTCGACCAGCTTGCCGTCGTGCAGCTTGAACAGGTACTTCACGAAGCCGTCGAGCGCGGAGCGCTTGCGCGTGACGAGCTCGATGCGTCGTGCCGCGCCACCGGCCTCGGTCACGCGACGGAGCGCGTCGATCGACAGGCCGCGGACCCGCTCGCGCTCGGGCACGAGCGGCGCGAAGCGGCGGTGCACGTGCGCGAACAGCCGACGCGCCACGTCGGGCTTGACGCCGAGCGCCTGTGCGCGCGCCTGGAAGGCGGCGACCGGGAGATCATTGAAGACGAACGGTTCGTCCGGGACAGGAGGCAGGGGCGACGTGCTCACGACGTCGGGGAATCTATCACTGCGGCGCGGCGCCGCCGCCGGTGTTGAACGGGTCCTTGATTTCCTTGGGCTTGGTCGTGTCGCCGGGAAGCTTGGTCGTGTCGCCCGGCGGGGTGACCTGCGTGTCACCCGGCCGGGTAACGTCCTTCGGGTCCTTCGGGTTCTTGGGGTCGCGCTTGCCCGGGCGCGTCGGATCCTTGGGATCGCGCTTGCCGCTCCGGTCATCGGGGACCGGCACGGCCACAGCGACGCCGGCATCGGTCGCCGCGGCGACCGATGCCGGCCCCGTGGCGTCGGGCAACTCGGTTAGCGCCGGCACCGCCAGCGGAGCGACGACCGGCGGTGGCTCGCCCCGCTTGCCGCCCAACAGCGCCACCGCGGCCCCTGCCCCGCCGCCAGCGACCGCGAGGCCGAGCGCCACCCACACCCAGGTCTTGCCGCCCTTCGCGCGCGGCTCCTCGAAGCTGCGCACCGATTCGGTGGCGACGCCGACCGCGGCCGCGGGCTTGGCCACCGGGCCCGAGCCGGCGCCGACGGGGCCCGCGCGCCACGGCGCGGGTGTACCCGCGGCTCCCGCAGGCGCCGCGGGCGGCGGGGTTCCCCCCGCGGGCGGCGGCGTGCCGATGCGCGTGGCCGCGTTCGACGTGGAGGCCATGCCCGGCGGCGTCTTGGGGGGCGTCGTGATCGGCGTCTGCGCGCCGGTCTCCCTCGCGACGCTCCTCGAGCCGGGGGCGTAGTACTGGACGCCGGGGACGATGTCGAGCGCGTCGACGGCCTGGGCGAGCTCGTTCATGGTCCCGTAGCGCTTGTCGCGATCCTTGTCGAGCGCGCGCTGCACCACCGCCTCGAGGCCGGGCGGCGTGTCTGGGCGCGCGGCGAGCCCGGGCACCGGCTCGAACAGGTGGCGCGTCAGCACGCCCATGAAGGTCTCGGCGCGGAACGGCACGTCGCCCGCGACCAGCTGGTAGAGGATGCAGCCCATCGCGTAGACGTCGACGCGGTGGTCGGTCTTGTCGCCGCGCGCTTGCTCGGGCGACATGTACTCGGGCGTGCCGAAGACCATGCCGGTCTTGGTGAGCCGCTTGCCCGACTCCTCGAGCTCGGTGAGCTTGGCGATGCCGAAGTCGAGCACCTTCACGAAGTCGGGGTGCCCGAGGCGCTCGATGAGGAAGATGTTCTCGGGCTTGAGATCGCGGTGGATGATGTTCTTCTCGTGCGCCGCCTGCAGCGCCGAGCACGTCTGCAGGAAAATGCTCTTGATGCGATGCCATGCGGGCGGACCGTTCTCGCGCAGATCGTGCGCCAGGTCGCTGCCGAACAGCACCTCCATGCAGAAGAACGGGTTCCCCGTCGACGTCTGGCCGAAATCGGAGATGTCGATCACGTGCTCGTGGCGGATGCGCGCGGCCGCCTTGGCCTCGTGCAGGAAGCGCTCGACCAGATCCTTGCGCCCGGAGAACTCGCCGTGGAGGATCTTCAGCGCGACCTGCTTCTCGAGCACGATGTGGCGCGCGAGGTAGACCGCGCCCATGCCGCCTTCGCCGAGTCGCTTCTCCACGTGGTAGCGATCGGCGATCACCGTACCGAGCAGAGGGTCTATGGGCTCGCTCTCGGTGTTCGGCTGGTCCGACATCGCCATCAGCGTATCATCACTCCCGTTTGGCTACAGCACCGTCGAGAAGCTCGATCGAACGAAGCATGGCCGAGCAGGTGTGCTGGACCATGTCGATGCGCACGTTGCGGTCGATGCTCGAGCTGGACATGGCGCCATGTGGGGCACGCGCGGGCGTGAACCAGTCGTTGTCGGGTCGGATCTGCTGGCGCAGCACGTAGCTCATCGCGAGCAGTACCTGACGTCTGATTCGCTCGTCGGGTCTACCGTGGTACTTCGTCAGCAGGTACGACGAGATCATCGCCTCGCTGCGGCTGCCCACCGGGGTGTTGTGCGGCACGAAGAACGGCGTCACCGAGTAAGAGCCGGCGAGGTCCTCCTGGGTCGGGATCTCACCCGGCTGGAACTGCTGGTCGCGCAGGAACGCCGCGTAGTCGCTGCAGAATTCGCGGTAGCGATCGTGTTTGAGCTCGGGCCAGGCGGCCTCGGCCGAGATGCACGTCCAGTGCTCCTCGCCGAAGAAGAACTGCGTCGCGAAGCTCTCGTCGTACCAGCCGACCAGCGCGTCGAGCGCCTTCTCTGTGGCGTCGATCATGCGAGGATCCTTGAAGATCTTGTAGCTACGCGCGAGCGCCAGCGCGGCCTCGCCGTCATAGTAGAGGAGCACCTGCTTCCAGTCGGGGGTACCGCTGGGCACGTCGTAGAGGTGGGCGAAGCGACCGTCGGGCTTACGCAGGGACAGGATCCACTCGACCATCGCCAGGTGCGAAGCGTCGTAGCGCGGGTCCCCGGTGGCCAGGCGGTACTCGGCGACCGCCACCACCGCGAGCGCGGTCGAGCCCAGGCTCGCCTGCTTCTGGCCCTTGTCGATCACGCACATGTAGGGCTTGCCCTCCTTGGTGGTGCCCGAGCAGCCGTTGTCCTTGATGAGCTGCACCATGTGATCGAGGGCGAGCTCGATGGTCTTCTTGAGCTCGGGATCGCGGGTGGCGTCGTAGAGCTCGGCCAGGTAGTACGTGGTGCCGGCGTGGCGCGGCAGGCTGTAGCCGCCGCCCAGCTTCAGCGGGTCGGTGGCGCGGCCGGTGGTGAGGTCGACCTCGTAGTAGTAGCGGCCGTTCGCGGCCAGGTGCTCGGTCAGGTACTTGCCGCCCAGCAGCGCGGCGGCGCGCAGGTTCTCGGCGGAGAGCTCGGGCCCGGGCGGCAAGCCGCGGAAGAGCGGCAAGGGCGCACCGGCGGCGCGCGTCTCGACCGGTCGCTCGACGAAGCTGTCGGCGCGGAAGCGCCAGTAGCTGCGCGCGGCGCCGCCGTACTGCCCGGGCGCGAGCGCGGCGCGCGTGGCCAGCTCGGCGTCGACCTTGTCGAACTCGAGGCCGACCTTGAACTCGGCGACCATGGGGATGGGCGTGCGCGCCGCGAGCAGTTTCTTCTCGACGATCTCGTCGGCCATGAGCACGACGTCGATGTGGTCGATCGTCACGCCCACGCCGTCGAGGCCGGCGACCACGCCGAGCGCGCGCGTGGCCTCGTACTTCGTGACCAGCGGGCTGCGCGCGACGACCACGTCGACCTGCAGGCGCGCCTTGCCGCGCGCCTCGGTGTCGAGCGCGGGCAGCGCGGGGTCGTCGGCGAGCACGCGCGCCGCGTCGTAGACCGCGTCGCCGATGGTGAGGCCGCGGCCCTCGACGCGCGCGACGCGCTTGCCGAAGGACCACAGCGACACCACCACCGGACCGTTTCCGGGCAGGCCGCGCGCGAGCTCGGCGTTCGCGGCCGGCTTGGCGGGCGCGCCGCCGTCGACGACCGCGCGCAGCGGCGCCACGGCCGCCGCCCGCGCCGCGCCGGAGAGCCGCGGCGGCAGGTCGTATGCGATGTAGCTGTAGACCGCGAAGCCGGCGACCAGGACGACGAGCGACGGCAGGCAGGCGAGCGCGATCAGCAGGCGCGTCGTTCGCGTCACGCGTGCGCCTCGGCGCCCGAGGGCGCGCGCACCGGGCGACCCGCGCCTGCTGATCGCGCTCGCCTGCCTGCCGTCGCTCGTCGTCCTGGTCGCCGGCTTCGCGGTCTACAGCTACATC
>JBKJOI010000582.1:0-13340 GCA_046595695.1 Haliangiales bacterium
CAGGTGCTGGGCACGCCGCTCAACATGGCGCCCGAGCAGATCCTGGGCCGGCCGGTCGATCGCCGCACCGACGTCTACGCGCTCGGCCTGCTGCTGTTCCAGCTGCTGACCGGCAAGCTGCCGTTCCGCGGCGCGAGCTCGGCCGAGACCGAGGAGCTGCACCTGCACGCCGCGCCGCCGCGCGCGTCGGAGCTCGCCGCGGTGCCGGTCGCGGTCGACGCGGTGATCGCGCGCTGCCTGGAGAAGCCGCCCGAGCGTCGCTACCCCGACGTGGACGCGCTCCTGGACGAGCTGCGTGCGGCGGTGCTGGCCGGGGACCAGGTGGCCGACGGCCCCGGGCTGGGCGTGTATGTGCGCGTCGGCTGGGACGCGGCGGCCGGCGATGCCGACTCCGACCTGGCGCTCGCTGCGCTGGATGCGGCGTGCGACCGCGCGCACGAGGCCCTCACGGCCGCCGGGCTCGACATCGCGGTGGCGACCGCCGACGGCGTGCTGGGTGTGGCCGCGTTGCGCGGCGCGGACGAGCGGGCGCTGCGCCGGCGCGCGCTCGACGCGGTGCTCGCGCTGACCGAGCAAGCCGCGTCGGGCGTGCGCGTCGGCGCATTCGTGCGCGTCGCGCCGATGAGCGGCGGGCCGCGCCCGGGCGGCACACTCTTGCGGGTGAGCGAATGGGCGGGCGGCACGGGCGTCGGCGTGGTCGCGTCGCGCGCGGCGCTCCTGGGGCTGGAGGCGGAGCTGGGGCTGGAGCCGACGCCGCCCGGTGACGACGGTGCGGACATGGTGAGCGTGCGCCGGCGCGCGGTCACCGCCCCGGGTGACGGCGGCGCGCCGCTGCGCTAGCGTGCGCGGCCGCGCGCGGCGCGGCGAGGCCCGCGGTTAGGGTGCGCCGCCGGTCGTAAACAGGGCGGTCCAGCCGGCGAACGGGCCGTGCTCGACGTGGTTCAGGTAGTTGCCGACGCTGTTGGTCGTCCAGTACGAGATCTTGCCGCTCACGTGCCGCCACAGCTGCTTGCGGTCGACGTTGGCGATCGCGTCCCAGCCACCGTGCGGGCCGTTCTCCGCGTAGCTCAGGATGTTGCCGACGCGATCGACCGTCCACAGCGAGGTACGTCCGTCGGTGTGCTTCCACAGGATCTGGCCGTTCGCGTAGCTCTGCGCGGTCCAGCCGGCGAACGGGCCGCTCTCGGCGTAGGTCAGGTGGTTGCCGGCGTCATCGAGCGTCCACATCGAGATCTTGCCGCTGTCGTGCCGCCACAGGATGCGGTTGTTGGCGTAGTTGACGGCGGTCCAGCCGGGGAACGGGCCGTGCTCGACGTGGCTCAGGTAGTTGCCCACCGAGTTCACCGTCCACAGCGAGATCTTGCCGCTGGTGTGCCGCCACATGATGCGGTCGTTCGCGTGGTTCACCGCGGTCCAGCCGTCGAACGGACCGCTCTCCGCGTAGGTGAGGTGCTGCCCGAGATCGTTGAGCGTCCAGTACGAGATCCGGCCCAGGTAGTGCCGCCAGAGGACGCGGTTGTTCGAGAAGCTGATCGGCGTCCAGCCGGACAGCGGACCAGTCTCGGCGTAGGTGAGGTGCGTGCCGTTCGCGTCCAGCGACCAGATCGACGCGCGACCGTCGCCGCTGTTCTGCCACAGGATCTTCGAGCGGGTCAGCGCCTGCAGCGTCGGTGAGTGCGGCACGAGCTGGCTCATGCGCATGGCGCTGTTGCCCTCGATGGGCGTGCCCATCGAGCAGCCGGCGTTGGTGTGGATGCCGACCAGCTGGCCGTCGGCGTTCAGGACGCCCGAGCCCGAGCTGCCGCCGGTGGTGTCGACCTGGTGGCGGAACCAGTTGGTGCCCTGGGCCGACGAGTAGTCGAGCACGGGCCCGGCATGGATCTGTTTCCGCTGCAGCGCCGGGTGCTGGATGATCGTCACCTGGCTGCCCGCCGGAGGATCGACGGCAGCGATGCTCGCGTGCCCGAACTCGCGGCCCGGATTGCCATTGAGACGGACGATGGCGTAGTCCCACGTGCTGGTCCACTCCTGCTCCACGATCGCGCCGACGGTGAAGTCGCGGGTCGTGCGCGCGGTGCCGGCGGCGTCGTTCTGGAAGTCGAAGCGGACCACGTCACCGACGGAATATGTGCAGTGACCCGCCGAGATGAACAGATCGTCGGAGATCAGCGTGCCGGTGCAGCCGATGGTCGCGTGGAAGCCGACGCGGCGCTCGTGCTGCGCCACGAAGTAGGTCGGCGTGCCGAGCGCGCCGTTGTAGCTCTCGACGTCCTGCAGGTCCCAGCTGGCGCCGCAGGTCGACTCGGTCGAGAGCTCCGCCAGCACCTCCCGAACGTCACCCGCCGCCGCCTCCGTGGGCATCTCGTCGGCGCACCCGACGACCAACCCGCTGCTGAGCAATACCGACCACAGTCCCCACGCGCGAACAGATCTCATGAATCCCCTCCCGATCGAATGCGAGACGACGAGCTGCCGTCCAGCCTCGCCCGCTATTTGCAGGAACGAGGCCGACGGTTTGCTCGAGGAGGATCGCGGGTTTGCGCGCGGTGGGACGCGGGTGTCGCGGCGAAAGGCGCGGTTGTCGCGGCCAGCGGCGACGCTGTCACGCGGGGTCGCGCGACGGGACGACGCGCGGCGTTCTCTAGAAGTCGACCTCGGCGGCGGAGACGACCTCGATCTCCGCCCCCGTGACCCCGAAGCCTTCGAGCGTGACGTTCTCGTGCGCGATGATCTGCGCGGCGGTCAGGACGCTGCCCTCGTTGGTGCCGTGCGCGTCGCCGACCAGCGTCACCGGGTAGCCGAGGGTGACGGCGCGGCGGCAGGTCGTGTCGATGCAGTACTGGGTCTTGCAGCCGGCGACGATCAGGCGGCGGATGCCCCGCGTGCCCAGCTCGGCGTGCAGCGTGGTCTCGTGGAACGAGTCGCAGGCGAGCTTGCGCACGCGCAGCTCGTCGGGGCGCGGCGCGATCGCCGGGTGCACCTCCCACTCGGGCGTGCCGGGCGTCGCGACGTCGTCGTCCTGCACGTAGATCACCGGCACGCCCGCGGCGCGCGCGCGGCCGATGAGCCCAGCGAGCGTGGCGAGCAGCGCGGCGGCGCGCGCGATCGGCGGCTCGCCGGTCACCAGCCCCATCTGCACATCGATCACGAGCAGGGCGACGTCGTGGGCCATCGACTCTCCTGGGGCTAGGGCAGCTCGGCGGGCGCCGGCGTGCTGCTCGGCGCGCCCTCGTCCATGACGAAGCTGCCGAGGCCGAACTTGTTCGACGAGTTGTCCTCGACCTGGAAGGTCTGCTTGCCGTGCTGCGTGGGCAGGATGTTGGGCAGCCCCGCCAGCCGGCCCTTCTCGGTGACGACGAAGAACTTGCGGCCTTTGCCGTTGCGCGCCGGCGCGTTCAGGTACTCGAGGAACTTCTTGTTGTCGGTGTCGGTGAAGACGGTGCGCGCGTCCTCGATGCGGTGCTGGTAGATCTCGCCGCCCGACTGGAAGTTCTCGCCGCGCCAGTTGAGCTGCCAGGCGATCAGCCGGTCGGCGTCGATCGACACGAAGCGGCGGCGCTCGGGGTCCTTGGCGGTGCGCGCGCGCGCCAGCAGCTCGCTCATCTTGGCGCGCTCGGCGTCACCGACGTGGATCCAGTAGCGGTCGCCGCCGATGTCGATCTTGGCGACCGTGCCTTGCAGCTCGACCTTCTGGCCGCCCGCGTCGATGCTCACGGTTTGCGGATCGCCGAGCTGCATCGTGCCCGGGATCACCGAGCGGACCTCGAAGTCCTTGGCGAGCGTGCCGTCCCAGTCCTCGCGCAGCTCGCGCAGCCCCAGGTACTGCAGATCGACGCCGAAGATCTGGCGCTCCTGGTAGTAGGTCTGGTGCAGGTGCTTCTGGCCCCAGTGCGGCGACGCCGCGACCATGAGCACCTGGATGGTGAACACGGCAAAGGCGAGCGCGGCGACCACCGCGCCGCCCGCGGCCCACTTTTGCACGCGCGGCACGAACAGCGCCAGGATGGCCGCGCCCATGATCAGCGCGAACCAGGTGAGCTGCGGCGTGAAGTCGATGCTCCACGGCGGGCCGCTCGGCCACGGCCGGTCGTAACGATAGATGTACAGGTTGGTCAGGCGCAGCTCGCCGTTCAAGAGATCCAGCGAGATCACCACGAACAGCGCGAGCGTCAGCGCGAGCCCGGCCGAGCCCCACTTGAGCCGGCCGTCGAGCAGGTCGTCCAGGTAGAACGCCACCAGCACCGCCAGCGCTGGCACCGCGGGCAGGATGTAGTGGTGGAACTTGGTCTCGATGAGCATGAAGAAGGCAGCCGCGACGATCGCCCACACGCCGAACATCAGGCGCAGGCGCTCCTCGCGGGTGCGCGCGCGCCCGCCGAAGGCAAAGCTCGCCAGCGCCACCGGCACGAATGCGGCCCACGGCCACATCCCGACGCCCAGCTGCGACAGGTAGTAGTTGAACGTGCCGCGGTCGCCGTGCACACCGGACAGCACGCGCTTGAACATGTGCGCGCCGAAGTACTCGTTGGCCCACGGCATGCCGTCGCGCAGGAACATCGCGAAGTGCCAGGGGAAGCCGACCGCGATCACGATGAGCAGGCCGCGCGGGATCTCGACCTTGAGCAGCAGCCGCCACTCACCCGACAGGATCAGGTAGACCAGGATGGTGAGCCCGGCGAGCGCCGGCGCGACCGGCCCCTTGGCCAGCAGCGCCATGCCGTTCAGCAGGTAGAAGAAGTACATGTACACCTGCGCGCGCGAGCGGGTGGCCATCCAGCCCCACGCCACGACCGCGGCGAACACGACGAAGAAGATCGAGATGATCATCGGCCCGGGGATCGAGTAGCCGCCGCTCAGCTTCCAGCGCGTGCCGCCCAGACGGGGCAGGAAGTAGAACAGCTGCGCCAGCACCACGATCGAGAACACGGCCACGAAGAAGTGGAACCAGGTGAGCCCGAATTTCCATCGCTTGAGCGGTTTGTCCTCGTCGAACACCGCGAGCGCGAACAGCGCCATCGAGCCGACCAGCATGGCGCACGACGGCATGTCGGTGATGGCTTGTCTGGAGATGAAGAAGTAGTACGGACAGGTCGCCAATATGCCGGTGGCCAGCCAGGCGGCGCGCCGTGAATACAGGCGCGCCAGCGCATACCAGAGCATGGCCAGGCCGCCGATGCCGAACAGCGCGAACGGCAGGCGCATCGAGAACTCGACCCAGCCGTTGGAGACGAACTCACCCGAGTAGCCGCCGCCCTCGCCGACGCCGAAGGTCTTCATGCCCAGGCCCATCAGCCAGAAGGTGAGCACCGGCTTCGAGCGGAACGACTCGTTCTGCCACTTGGTGTGGATCCAGTCCTCGTCGGCGAGCATGCGGCGCGCGACTTCGCCGTAGTGCGTCTCCCAGGGGTCCCACAGGTTGTAGGCGCCCAGGCGCGGCAGGTAGAGCGCGGCGGCGAGCACGCACACCAGCGTCACCTCCCAGACGCGCACCACGACCAGCGGACGCGACGGGACGCGGACGATCGGCTCGATCTCGGCGGGGGTGGCGGGGGCAGCGGCGGCGTCGAGCGCGGCGTCGGGCGTTCCGGCGTCGGCGATGGAGGCGGACATCGGTGCGGAGCCTACCTCACCTGGAGCGACCGGTGAACCGGAACCCTCGCACGGCCACCGCCGGGGCGAGCACCTGGCCGAGCTTGCTCCACGAGGTCGCGGAGGAGCGCAGCTCGCGCCCGATGCCGAGGAGGCGCTCGGGTGACAGCGCGTCGAGGATCGACTCGGTCCAGCGCAGGTTGCGGACCGCGCGGCCGAGCTTGCCGTTCTCGATCAGGAAGGTGCCGTCGCGGGTCATGCCGGTCATCACCGCGCGGCGCGTGTCGAGGTAGCCGTTCACGTAGTGGAAGCGCGTGATGTAGAGGCCGCGGTCGATGCGGCCGACCAGCTCGTCGACGCTGGCGTCGCCAGGGTGGAAGACGAGGTGCGCGGGGCCGGGCCCCTCGGAAAGGTCGTTGGTGATGCCCGAGGCGTGGCCGGTCGAGGCGGGGGCGGGGGCGGGGGACGTCTGCACGAGCGCTGCCGCGGTCGCGAGATCGGAGCACGGCTGGCCGGCGCGGCCTTCGCGCACGAACGCGACCGGCACGCGCGTGACACCCTCGGCGTCGAACGGCATCGGGATCAGCGCGGGGTGCGCGAAGCCGCCGTCGTCGGCGATCGTCACCGCCGGCGCGACCAGCGGCTCGCCGGGCGTGCGCCCGGTCAGCATCGAGCCCTCGTCGAGCAGCGCGCGCGCCGAGAACGAGGTCATCGCCATCCACTCGAGCAGCTCGGCGACCGCGGGCGGCCCGAGCACCACGTCCATCGGCCCCGGCTCGACCGACGTCGCGTCGCGCGTGCGCACGGCCTGGGTGATGGCCTCGTCGGCCAGCGCGTCGGCGTCGAGGCGCTCGAGATCGCCGCCGTGGAAGTGGCTGTAGCCGGACACGTCCGAGCCGGGCGCCGGGTCGAGCGCGATGAGCTCGAGCGAGGCCTCGGTGAGCGCGTGGTACGCGGCGACGCCGCCCAGCGTGACCACCGCGAGCTCGCGCGGCCCGTTCTTGAAGGCGCCCGCGCAGACCAGGCGCTCGACCGCGGCGCGGGCGAACAGGCGCGCGCATAGATCGGCGCGCTCGGCCGGGCCGGCGGCGGCGGTGCGCTCGGAGTAGCGCGCCGCGTACGGCGTCCGCGACGGATCCGGCCGCGCGAAGCCGGGGAAGGGCGTCCGCGGCGGCGACTGCAGCCGCGCCACCTCGAGCGCGTGGCGCGCGGCCGCGGCGAGCGCGCCGGCATCCAGGTGGCTGACCATCGCGCCGCCCACGCGGCCGCCCAGCGCGACGCGCACGCGCACCGTCGGCTCGATGACCACGCCCGCCTGGGTGAAGTACGAGCCGGCGAAGCGCGTGAAGCCATAGCGCCCGCCCTCGAGGCTGGCCTCGGCGTCGTCGGCGCCGGCGGCGCGCGCGGCCTGCACCGCCGCGGTCAACAGCTCGAGCGCGCGCTCGCGGCCGAGTAGTCCCTCGCTGCTCATGTCGCGCTGCTCCCCACCTCGACGCCCTGGAAGCGCGCCGGTGCGCAGCCGTGGCCGACGGCCATGAGCTGCATGGGGTCGCCCTTGCCGCAGGACAGGAAGCCCCACAGCTTGAACGCCTCGGGGCCGCCGATGGCGTCGCAGCCGGCCCAGAAGCGCGGCGTGATGCCGGTGTACGTGGGCTGCTTGAACAGGCGCGTGCGCTTGCCGCGCTTGATCTCCCACGCCGCCTCGCAGCCGAACTGGAAGTTGAGGCGCAGGTCGTCGATCGACCAGCTGCGGTTGGTGGCCATGAGCACGCCGTCGTCGGTGTCGGCGACCAGCTCGTCGAGCGAGCGCGGGCCCTTCGGATCCGGCTCGAGCGACACGTTGAGCATGCGGATCACCGGCGGCCGGCTCCACGAGGCCGCGCGCATGCAGCCGGCGGAGCGGCCGAGCCCGAGCTTCTCGGCGGTCTCGCGCGACGACAGGTAGCCGACGAAGATCCCGCGCGCCACCAGAGGCGTGCGCCGCGCCGGCACGCCCTCGTCGTCCCAGCCGAAGGTGCCCAGGCCGCCGGGCGTCAGCGAGTCGGCGGTCAGGTTCACGCGCGGCGCGCCGTAGGTGAAGCGGCCGAGCTTGTCGGGCGTGAGGAACGACGCGCCCGCGAGCGAGATCTCCTCGCCGAGCGCGCGGTCGCACTCGGTCGGATGGCCGCACGACTCGTGCACCTGCAGCGCGAGTTGCGGCGTGTCGAGCACGAGCGCCGTGCGTCCGGCGGGCAGGGCCGGCGCGGTCAGCAGCGCGAGCGCCTCGTCGCGCAGGCGCGGCGCGTGGCCGACGAGATCGAAGGAGCGCACCGCCTCGTAGCCGGCGGCGGTCACTCCGCCGTCGAGATCCATGGGCCAGCTGCGCACCGCGGTCTCGGCGCCGTCGGCGGCGGTCACCTTGACCATCGCGCCACCGACGGTCTTGCGCTGTTCGGTAAACGCGCCCTCGGTCGAGGCGAAGTACTTGTGCTCGCGCCACCAGACCATGCTGGCTGAGGCGGCGCGCAGCTTGCGGCGCTCCTCGTCGCCGATGCCGGCGCGCGCGGCGTCGATCGCGGCGCGCAGATCGGCGAGCTTGCGATCGAGCGGCACGGCGAACGGATCCTCGATCACGGGCGACTCCCAGCGGCCACGCGCCGGCTCCTCCTCGGCGAGTCGGACGCGCATCCGCGTCACCGCCGCCGCGGCGCGGGCGACCTCCACGGCATCGCGCGCGGCCTGCGCCGCGGCCGCGACACTCGTGCCCGGACGTGCCCCGAAGCCCCATGCACCGCGCACGAGGACCCTCACGGCGACGCCTTCGGACGCCTCCCGATCGATGCGTTCGACGTCGTCGTTGCGCAGCTTCACGTGCTCGCGCTCGATCGCCACGACGCGCGCGTCCGCGTACTCGACGCCAGTCGCGCGCCGGACCTCTTCCAGTGCAGCTGTCAGGGTGGGGTGCGAGGACATGCGCCGCACAGCATATACGGGGACAGGATCTAGGGTCGCAAGTGGCTGTATTCTTTTCGCTTCTGGACTAGAACGCGGGTTCTACTCCAGGAACGGTAAACACGCGTTTACCGCCAAAACATAAGTAACATCGGGTACTTGCGACCCATGATCCTGTCCCCGTTGGCCCGTTGGCGGGCGGCGGGCCCGTTGGCGGGCGGCGGGCGGGGTCAGCTGGCGGCGGCGCGGCCCCAGACGACTTTCGAGACGAGGTGCGGCTCGCTCTGCACTTCCGCGAAGCCGCTCTCGGCGAGCGCGGTCGCGAGGTCGTCGCGCAGGTAACCCTTGTAGTAGGGCTCGTGGTACATGTCCGCGAACGCCTCGAGGAAGAACGACAGCTCGGCGCTGTCGACGAGCTGCGCGGAGTCGCACACTGACAGCACGCCGCCCGGCTTGATCACGCGGTGCATCTCGGCGAGCACGCGCCGGCGCGCGTCCTTCGGGAGCTCGTGGAACAGGAAGACGCAGGTGACCGCGTCGAAGCTCGCGTCCTTGAACGGCAGCGCCTCGGCGTTCTCGTTCAGCACCGCGACGTCGGTGACGCCCTCCTGCGCGAGCTGCGTGCGCGCGCGCGCCGCATAGAACGGGGACAGGTCGACGCCGTAC
The DNA here is from genome assembly GCA_046595695.1 of Haliangiales bacterium. Classification (GTDB taxonomy): domain Bacteria; phylum Myxococcota_A; class Polyangia; order Haliangiales; family SHYZ01; genus JBKJOI01. The sequence continues at coordinate 9,187 of JBKJOI010000582.1, forward strand.
AGGCGCGCCTGCGGTAGTGCGCGGTGCAGCTGGGTCAGGAAGCGCCCCGTGCCGCACGCGACGTCGAGGATGGCCGGCCGCGCCTGGTCGCGCAGCGCGTTCACCACCGGCGGCAGGGTCATCCGGCGCATCGCGTCGGTGGCGCCGCCGAACAGCATGTCGACGCCGAAATCGTACAGTCGCGCCGAGCGATCGCTGAACCAGCCATCGGTCTGCCAGTGGAAGTTTCGCAGGTAGTAGGCCGGGTAGTGCGAGCGATCGATGCCCACGGGTAGATCGTCGAAGTCCTTGCGGCGCACCCGCTTCATCACCTTGGGCAGATCGGCTAGCGCGAGCGGCAAGAGCTGCGCGTACTCGCGCACCGGGAAGTGGAAGAGCACGTCCTTCGGGTAGATCCCGGCGGCGGCGTTCTGCCAGTCGCGCTCGAGCAGGGCGCGGAAGCGGCGCTCGAGCTCGAGCATGCCCGCGCGCGGCGGCAGCTTGCGACCGCGCGGCGCCAGGCTCTGTAACCCGCGGGCCATGAGCCCGAGCCCGATCGCGAGCCCGTGCTGCCGGGCCAGGTAACGAGCACGTTGCACCTGCGCCACGACACCGCGCTGCGAAAGCATGCTCCTAGGATGCCACGATGTCCGCGAATGGTGTTCCGCCCTCGACTCTCCGTCGGCGCCGAGCGCCGCGGCGCGCCCGCCCTCCTGCTATCTTGTCCGACCTCATGCCCCGTCATCCGACCCTGTCCGAGAACGCCTGCGCGATGCCGGCGTCGATCTTCGCGCGCCTCGTCGAGCGGCTCGCCGGCTTCCAGGGCGAGGTGGTGCCGTTCCACCTGGGTGACACGCACATCGAGCCGCCGCCCGCGGCGCGCCTGGAGAACATCGCCTGGGCCGAGGCGCCGTCTTCGCGCTGGTACGCCTACGGCCAGGCCGCCGGCGATCCCGAGCTGCTCGAGGCGGTCGCGGCCAAGCTGGCCGCGCGCAACCACATCCGGACCTCGGCGGCGGGCATCCAGATCACCTCGGGGGCCACGCACGGCTTCTCGTGCGCGGCGCAGGCGCTGTTCGACCGCGGCGACGAGGTGCTCCTGCTCACGCCCTGCTGGCCGATCTTCCGCGGCCACGCGATCTCGGTCGGCGCGCGGCCCATCGAGGTGCCGTTCACGCAGCGCGTGCTCGCCGATCCGGCCGCCGATCCGCGCAGCTTCATCGCGCCCTACATCACGCCGCGCACCGTTGCGATCTACCTCATCACGCCCAACAACCCCGACGGCTTCGTCTACGGCCGCGAGCACCTGGCCGCGATCGCCGACCTGGCCATCCGCCACGATCTCTGGGTGCTCGCCGACGAGGTCTACGAGGACTACTGCTTCGACGGCCGCGTGCACACATCGATCGCCACGCTGCCGGGCATGGCCGACCGCACGCTCACCGTGTTCTCGTTCTCCAAGTCGTACGCGCAGGCCGGCCTGCGCATCGGCTACATCACCGGGCCCGAGCCGGTGCTGGCGTCGGTGCGCAAGCTGGCCAACCACGGCATCTACAACGTGCCGCGCGCGCTGCAGCGCGCCGCGCTGAACGCGCTCGAGACCGGCGCGGCGTTCCTGACGCGCACGCGCGAGACCTACCAGGCGGCGCGCGACCTGACGCTCGAGCTGCTCCCGGTGCCGACGCGTGTGCCCTCGGGCGGCGGCTACGTGTTCGTCGATCTCTCGGCGCACGTGGGCGACGCGCCGACCGCGCTGCCCGTGCTCGAGAAGCTCGCGTCAGAGGGCATCCTCCTGGCCCCGGGCGAGGCCTTCAGCCGTGAGCACGCGAAGTGGGCGCGCCTCTGCTACACGTCGCTGACGCGCACGCGGCTCGAGGCAGGGCTGCGGAGGTTTGCGGACGTGCTGGCGCGCTGACCGATGAGTTGCTGTCGAGCAATGTCTGAATCGGATATTACCGATGTCTTGTTTATTCAGCAGACGCTGAATAGAGTGCGTTGTGGAGGTCATCATGCCTGGACGCCTTCTGCTCCCGCTCGCGCTCCTCACCGCCGCCGCCGTCCTCGGCTGCGGTCCATCGAGCAGCGGTGACGGCCCCGATCACGTCGGGGAGACGCCGACGCGCATCGACCTCGCGCCGCTCGCCGCCACGATCGTCGTGAAGAACGGCGTGCCCGCGGCGCAGGCCTACACCGCGACCGCATCGTGGGCCGATGGCAGCAGCTCTGATGTCACCGCCCAGGCGACCTTCGCGATCGACGCGGCGGATCTCGCCACGTTCGCCGGTGCAACGGCCACGGCCAGCGGTGGTCGCGCTGGCGTCTCCGGCGTGAGCGCGACGCTGAGCGGGATGACGGGCGCGGCCTCGCTCACCGTACGTATCGAGCAGACCCGCGTGGATCCAGCTGCGCCCGCGAACGTCGTGGACCTGTTCGAGGTGGCGATCGACGATCCCGCTCGCGCGCCGACGGTGGTCTACCCCGCCGACCAGACGCTCGTGCCGCCCAACCTCGGTACGTTCGACGTGCACTGGCGCGACGCGACCGGCAACGACCTCTGGGAGGTCTCGATGACCTCGGCGCTCGTCGATCTGCGCGTGTACACGCCGGCCACGGCGCCCGCCAGCTTCGTCACTTTCACGGCGCCCGAGTGGCGCGTGATCGCCGACTCGCATCGTGCCGGCTCGGTGAAGGTCGTCGTCCGCGGCCTGGCCGGCGCGGCACCGGCGACGGTGGGGCAATCGGCGCCGCTCTCGCTGTCCTTCGGCAAGGACGATCTGCAGGGCGGGCTGTACTACTGGGCGGCCTCGGCCGCCGGCATCTTCCGCCACGATTTCGGCCGGCCGGACGAGGTCGCGCAGCCGTTCTACGCGCAGGGCGCGGGCACCACCCGCTGCGTCGCCTGCCACTCGCTGTCGCGCGACGGCACGCGCATGATAGTGAGCCACGAAGGTGGCGGCAGCGCCGGCAACACCGACGGCGCCATGACGGTCATCGACGTGGCCTCGCGGCAGCCGCTGTTCGCCGACGACGGCAGCGTGGCGCGGGCCAACTTCTCGACCTTCGCGCCCGACGCGCAGAGCTTCCTCGCCAGCTTCGATGGCGTGATCACGTGGCGCGATGCCGCGACCGGCGCGGTCAAGCAGACGGTGCCGACGCAGACCAAGGCGACCCACCCCGACTGGTCGAGCGTCGGCGACCGCATCGTGTGGGCGAGCTACGAGACCGGCGCCGACTGGACGACCGCGGGCGGTGGCGCGCTCTACACGCAGGCGTTCGACGCCGCGAGCGAGACCTTCGGCGCGCCCGCGCTGCTGGTGGCGCCGCCCGGCGCCGGGCTGCGCAACTACTACCCGACCTTCTCGCCCGACGGCAAGTGGGTGCTCTTCAACGTGTCCAGCGAGGACTTCTACGACGACACGACGGCGCAGATCTGGGTCGTGCCCACCGACGGTGCGATCGCGCCCGCGCTGCTCGCGGCGGCGAACCTGGGCTCGGGCTTGACCAACTCCTGGGCGCGCTGGGCGCCGTTCGAACAGGACACCGGCGGCGAGCAGAGCGAGAAGATCTTCTGGTTCACGGTGTCCTCGAAGCGCGACTTCGGGGTGCGCCTGGTGAACGCCGGGCTCGAACCCGCGCTGCAGCGGCCGCAGCTGTGGATGGCGCCGTTTTACCCGGCGCGCGCGCTCGCCGGGCAGGACAGTGGGCGCCCCATGTTCTGGCTACCCTTCCAGGATCTCGCCACCTCGAACCACATCGCGCAGTGGACCGAGGTCGTGGTGCCGATCGAGTAGTGGGGGGTACATCGGCCCATCGTCGGCGTCGCGACGGCCACGGAGCGGGTCGAACAAGGGCAGGGCGGGGCCAGACGCGGCTGAGACGAGGCTAGGCGTTCGAGTCGCGCAGCTTGCGGGCGTGGCCGTTGCCGCCGCCCGGGATCGCCGCCATGGTCAGCGGCTGCGCGCCGGCATTGCCGAGGATCTCCTCGACCATCTTGTCGGCGATCAGCGCCGGCGAGTCGCCGGTGCGCTGCGAGCGGCGCGCGATCTCGGCGATCGTGTCGTGCACCTGCAGGACCTTCGCGGTCGACGCGGCGGCATCGTAGCCCTTGTACTCCTGGGCGACATTGATGAGGCCGCCAGAGTTTATGGCGTAGTCGGGCGCGTAGAAGATGCCCT
>JBKJOI010000257.1:0-13237 GCA_046595695.1 Haliangiales bacterium
GAGCGCCGGCGACAGCACGCCGAAGTAGTAGAAGCCGCAGGTGATCACGCCGACGCAGATCATGCCGAAGCCGAAGTGGTAGCGGGCCAGGCGCTCGGGATGCCGCGCCAGGCCCAGGCTGGCCCAGATCGAGCCCAACGCCGCGAAGCCGAGGCCGCCGAGCATGATCCACCGCGCCGTCGCATCGCCGCCGATGACCCACAGGGCGCCCGCCACCAGCACGACCAGCACCAGCACGAACGGCACGAACACCTTCAGGCGCGCGATCTCGTCCCGCTCGAGCGCCTCGGCGGCGGTGAAGGCGCCGCGCTCCTTCAGGCTCTGCAAGCTCGGGGCGACCGTGCGCGTGCCGGAGTGGCCGGGCTCGCCCACGCGGTGCCCGCCGGTCGCGCCGGAACCGTTGTCGGCGTTGACCCCGGAGCCCGAGGCGGTCCGCCCGGGTGGCGCGGTGCGTCCGCCTTCGATCTTGGTGGGCAGCGTGCTGTCGGTTTCGTCGACCGGATAGACCATGACGACCCACCCCCGAGGTCGTGGCGATGCTATCGCACTTCAGCGAACGCTTACTTGTAGAACTCGTCGCGCAGCTTGTCGTCGTAGTCGTCGGCGAACTTGCCGACGGTGGCGAGCATCAGCTTGAGCTCGCGGGAGTCGAGCCCTTGCAAGGTGCGACCGACCTGCAGGGCGACGGTGCCGTTCTTGTGCACCGAGAAGGCCGCGGTGCCGCCGATCTCGGCGTTGAGCTCGAGCAGGCGGCGGAAGAAGGCGAGCTGGTTCTGCGCGGGCGGCTTCTCGAAGAGTGGCGCCAGGGCGACGATGCCGTCGCCCGAGGCCACGCAGATGATGGTCGCGGAGCCCCACTTGAGCCGGAACATGCCGTCGCCGATGCGCTCGGCCGCGTCATCGAGGCCGGCCTCCTCGAGCAGGCGGGTGATGAGATCGGAGGAGTCGCCCATCTCCCGACTATAACAGCGCTTGCTGCCCGGCGAACGCGGCCACGCGCAGCGCGATGCGCGCCAGCGCGATCAGCTGCCGGATCGCCAGCAGCAAGAGGACGCCGCCGGCGCCCGCGAACGGGTGGCCCGAGGTGGCCAGCACGTAGAGCCCCGAGACCAGCAGCCAGGCGGCGACGTACGAGCCGAAGTGCACCAGCGTGATGGGGCGCCGGAGGACCATCCGCAGCGCCCGCCAGACGGCGCGCCGCGGCGCCAGCTCGGGGTCGCTCACGACCAGGAGGCGCGCGTAGTCGCCCACCGCGCCGGCCAGGGCGCCCAGCAGCAGCGCGGGCACCAGGGCGATCAGCAGCCGGCCGACCACGGGGCCGAGCTCGAGCGCGCTGGTGAGCCCGCGCAGGCCTGCCGCGAACCCGATGCCGGTCGCGATCAGGGCCGGGATCCACAGCAGCCAGGTCCACAGCCACACGCGCAGGAAGCGGCCCAGGTGCGCGGTGGCGCCAGCGCCGAAGCGCCGCGCGGCGGCGGCGCGCGTGAGCGACTCGTCGTCGCGCAGGCGCTCCAGGAGGCCGCCCAGGAGCAGCTGCGAGGCCACGAAGTAGATCAGCGCCAGCGCCACGCCCGTCCAGAAGAGCGCGGGCGCCACGAGCGGCGCCTCCCGCAGCGCCGAGAGCAGCGCCGCCAGGTCGCCGCTGACGCCGCGATCGAAGAGCGGATGCGCGCCGAACGCGCTGGCCAGGAAGAACGCCGCCGCCAGGGTGAAGGCGAGCGTGAAGACGAGGTTCGCGCCGTAGAGCGTGAGCACCGTGCCGGGTCGCCGGCGCACCGCGTCCACGCCGTGGGTGTACATGCGGCCGAGGTTCAGGAGGCCAAGCTTTGCGTCCATGGCTAGAACCCCACCAGCTGCAAGATAGTCTGCTCCCAGAAGCCGACGCGCGCGGCGGCGCGCCACGACGCGGACGCCTCGCCGACCACGCGCAGCGCGTTGTCGAGGCGCTCCTGCTCGAGCAGGATGTGGCGGTTGGGATCGAGCTCGACCTCGACCACCGGCTCGGGGCCCTCGAGCGTGAAGGTCTTCCACGAGCTCAGGTCGTCCCAGCGCTCGCGCCGCTCGCTGCCGTCGGCGAAGCGGAAGCGCACGTCGACCATCGCGGGCACGCCGCCGGCGTTGATCACGGTGACCTCGCTGATCCAGGTGTCCTCGTCGGGGGCGGCCTTCTCGTCGACCGTCTGGCGCGCGTCGCCCTCGCCGAACACGCCGCGCGGCGGGTGGCGCTTGCGCGTGCGGATGCGCGACACCTCGAGCGCCACCGAGCCGGTGGTCTCGAACGCGGGCCGCAGGAACCAGGAGACGTCCTCGCCGAGCGCCGCGCTCAGGCTGCCGAACAGGTCCTCGCGGGTCGGGTGCTTGAACGCGTGCCGCTCCGCGTACGCGCCCAGGGCCACGAAGAAGCGGTCGCGGCCGAGCATGTTCTCGAGCGTCTTCAGGGCCAGCGCGGTCTTGCCGTAGGTCAGCTCGCCGTAGGTGGCGTTGTCGGGGAACTGGTACGAGCGCGTTGCGACCGGCACCGGATCGTCGCTGAAGTCGCTCGCGAGCCGCCGGCCCTCGTAGTAGCCGAGCCGCAGCCCGGCGAAGCCGAGCACCGAGGCGTCGGCGCCGAACCACTCCTCGAGCACGATGCCGTCGGCGTACTCGTTCAGGCCCTCGTCGAGCCAGGCCTCGTCGACCTCGTTGGAGGCCAGGATGCCCTGGAACCAGTTGTGGCCGACCTCGTGGACGGTGACCGTCTCGGGCAGATTGACCCCGCGCGGCGCGAGCGCGCGATCGGCCGCGGTGGTCACCAGCGTCGGGTACTCCATGCCGCCCGCCGAGCCGTCGGCCTCCACGGGCGGATCGATCACGGTCATGACCGACCACGGGTAGTCGTAGAAGAGGCGTGAGAAGGTCTCGATGGTGCGGCGCGCGGCCTCCAGATGGCGCGGCGCGAAGCGCGCCTGCTCGGGGCGGTGGTAGACGAGGATGCGTACGCCGTCCTTGGTCACCGTCTGCGCCACGCGCATGCGCGGATCGACCATCCAGGCGAAGTCGTGTACGTCCTCGGCGCGGTAGGCGAGCCGTCGGCGCGCGCCCTCGGCGTCCTCGCTCTTCGTCAGCACGCCGGTCGCGGCGACGACCAGATCCGCGGGCACGTCGAGGGTGACGTCGTAGCTGCCGAAATCGGCGAAGAACTCGCTGTTCAGGTGAAAGGTATCGCAGTGCCAGCGCTGCCCGGCGCCGCCCGCGGCCTGCGGGTCGGGCGCGAGCACGCCGATCTTGGGGAACCACTGCCCGACCATCATGAAGTCGCCCATGTACCCGGTGCGCGCGAACACCTGCGGCAGCTGTGTCGTGAAGCTGAACGTGAGCACGACCTCGGCGCCCGGTAAGGCCGGCGTGGGCAGCGGGACCTCGAGCGTGGTCTCGTCCTCGCCGAACTTCGCCGCCGGGCGCAGCTCGGTGTCGCCCAGCTTGATGGACGAGACGTCGATCCAGCCCCACTTGCCGCCCGCAGCGCGCTGGCCGCGGTGCCGGCCGCCCGACTCGCGCATGAACACGGTCGCGTCGTTCTTGAACGCGTTCATGTAGAGGTGGAAGGGCAGGGAGGTGACCGGCGCGCTGCCGGTGTGCTTCCACGTGAGCGTCTGCGTGCCGGTGATGCGCTTTGCGCCGTAGTCGAGCCGGGCGTCGATGCGGTAGCTGGCGATGCGCGGCGACAGCGGCCCGGGCACGCGCAGCGCCGGCAAGCTGCCGGGTTCGTAGGGTGGGGCCGCAGACGGTTTCGACGGTGTCGCGGGCGCGCCCCGGGCGGTGGAACCGCACGCGGCGAGCAGCGCGAAGGACACGCAGGCGCTTCGCATGCCCAGCGTCGTACACCCCGCAGTGTCTGTCGACAAGGTGCTATCCTCGCCGGCGCTCAGCCATGGCGAACGCGATAGAAGTTGTTGGTCCGGAGCGGATGACCGCACTCGGCGCGGCGCTCGGCGCCGCCTGCACCGACGGGGACGTCATCGCGCTGGTCGGCGATCTGGGCGCGGGCAAGACCGTGCTCGCGCAGGGTCTCGCGCGCGGGCTCGGCGTGCCCGAGGCCGTGCCGATCACCAGCCCCACCTTCACGCTCATCAACGAGTACCGCGGCGGCCGGCTGCGGCTGCACCATGTGGATCTCTACCGGCTCGAGCGCGAGGCCGAGCTCGAGCACGTGGGCCTCGAGGATCTCTACCGCGAGGGCAGCGTCGTCGCGGTCGAGTGGTTCGATCGCTTCCCCCGCCACGCGCCGCGCGAATACCTCGAGCTGCGCCTCGAGCGCGTGCCCGGGCGCGACGACGTCCGCCACGTGACCGCGGTCGCCCACGGCGCCGCCGGCGCGCGCCTCCACGCCGTGCTCCTCACCTTCGCGGAGACCCTGACATGAAGATCCTCTATGGCGTCGTCGGCGAGGGCATGGGCCACGCCACCCGGTCGAAGGTCGTGATCACGCACCTGCTCGCGCAGGGCCACGAGGTGAAGATCATCGTCTCGGGGCGCGCGCACGACTTCCTGCGCCGCTTCTTCCCCGACGTCGAGGAGATCGCGGGCCTCACCATGGTCTACGAGGAGAACGCGGTGAAGCGCGGGCGCACCCTGCGCAACTTCCTCAAGGAGCTGCCGCTGTGGGGAGGCTGGGCCGACAACTTCGAGGTCATGACGCGGATCTCCGAGTCGTTCCCCGCCGACTGCGTGATGAGCGACTTCGAGTCGCACGCCTACCTGTACGGCCAGAAGCACGAGCTGCCGGTGATCTCGATCGACAACATGCAGGTGCTGAACCGCTGCGAGATCGACGTCGAGATCCCCGAGGACGAGCGCATCGACTACGCGATCGCGCGCGGCATCGTGAAGGCCAAGCTGCCCGGCTGCTTCCACTACCTGGTCACCAGCTTCTTCTTCCCGCGCGTGCGCAAGCCGCGCACCAGCCTGTACCCGCCGATCCTGCGCGACGACATCCTGAACGCGCGCGCCAAGGCCGCGCGCGGCGAGCACCTGCTCGTCTACCAGACCTCCGACAGCTACTCCGAGCTCCTGCCGGTGCTGAAGGGGCTGGGCATCCCGGTCACCGTCTACGGTCTCGGCAAGGATGCGGTCGACGGCAACCTGACCATGAAGAGCTTCTCCGAGCAGGGCTTCGTCGACGATCTGGCCTCGGCGCGCGGGGTCATCGCCGGCGGCGGCTTCTCGCTGCTCTCCGAGGCGGTCTACCTGGGCAAGCCGATCCTGAGCGTGCCGGTGCGCAAGCAGTTCGAGCAGCTGCTCAACGCCCTGTATGTGCGCAAGCTCGGCTACGGCGAGTACGTCGAGCGCCTGACCGCCGACGCCATCGGACAGTTCCTCGAGCGCGAAGGCGAGTACGCGGGCAACGTGGCCAGGCACACCCAGGACGGCAACCAGGAGATCCTGGGCGCCCTCGACCGGCTGCTCGCCATCGTCGCCAGCGGCGAGCGGCAAGCGGAGGACTGATGCCACCCGGGCAGGTGCGGATCCTGGCCGTGCTAGCGCTCTCGCTGACGACCGCGTGCCCGTCGGCGGGCGGCGCGGCACGGGCGGTGGCGCGGCCGACGAGCGGGCAGGGCGGCGACGCCCACGTCGAGGTCGCCTGCGTGCTCGTGCCCGACGGCGGCCTGTGCACCTTCACGGCCCTGGGCCGCGCCGGCACGCGCTGCGTGAAGGTGCTCTACGGCGTCGCGTCGGGCACGGTGGTCACCTCCGACGATCTCTGCTCGGGTCCGCTCGCGCCGGGCGCGTCGGCCACGCTGGTGGTGCGCTTCCAGACCCGCCCGGGAGACGTCTGCGGCCGGGTCATGGGCGATTGCCAGTCGCGCGCGGTCGCGCCGGCCGGCGCGCAGGACGTTGCGATCGCCTGGCAGGGCGAGCTCGAGCAAGACTTCAGCGGCCCGCTCTCCGAGGCCGACTGCAAGAGCCTCTCGGAGCACAAGTACGAGATCTACACGCACGCCGACTGCGACGGCATCGCCGACCCGGTGCAGCGCGACGGCTGCTACCGCAACGTCCGCGACGAGCGCGACCGCGAGATGCCGTACCTGGTCGAGGACTGCCTGCAGTACTTCAAGCGGCCGCGCTACAGCTGCGAGATCAAGGCGAAGGACCAGGGCGAGCTGTACGCCTGCGAGAACCAGTTCCCGTACTGACGCCGCGCCGGCCTGGCGCTACGCGCCAAACTGCGCCTTCAGCTTGTCGTCCCACTCGTCCGCGACCGTCGCGATCGTGTGCAGCAGGTCCTCGAACTCCTCGTAGTCCATGCCCTCCAGGCGGCGCAGGATGCGCAGGTAGGCCATGTCGGTCTTCTTGTCGATGGCGAACGCGGCGTCGCTGGTGGCCAAGAAGGACAGCTCGAGCAGCCTGCGGTAGAACGCCTCGACGTTGCGCTCGGGCACGCGCATGACCGGCGCGATCATGAGCAGCACGCCGTGCTCCTCGACCACGTTGATGCGCACCAGCGCCGAGCCGCGCGCGATCTCGCTATAGCCCTGCTCGTTCAGCGGATCGAGGGCGAGGTCGCGCTCGTGGCCGAAGCGCTGGATGAACTCGTTGATCTGGGCGCGGCCGGTCTGCGTCATGGTGTCGCCTTTTCCCTCGGATCGTGCACGACGTTGCCGGTGGCTGGATCGACGCGGATGACCTCGATGTGCTCCGCGCCCGCGCGCAGGTCGAGCGCGAAGGTGTGCGAGAACCGGGGCGCCCGGCTCGCGATGGTGATGGTGTGCAGGCCCGCGGGTACGCTGCGGCGCACGAGCGGCAGGACGCCCAGCGCCTCGCCGTCGAGCAGCACGGTGGCGCCGTCGGGTCCCTCGAGCGTGAGCTGCGCGCTCGGCCCCGCGGCCGCGGCGCCGGGCCGCGCCACCGCGGTGACGCGCTTGCGCTCGCCGGTGCCGAGTTGGGGCACCTCGAGCGAGGCGGTCTCCTCGGGGCCGGTGGGCCCACCGTTGAGCGGGCGCGGCAAGAGCGCGGGCGGCGCGTTGGCGGCCTCGGGCGAGCTCGGCCGCACCGCGATCCACACGGCACCGGCCGCGCCCGCGAGCGCCAGCGTCGCGACCACGACGCGCAGCGCGCGCGGGCCGCCCGAGAGGCGCGGCACCGGCTCGGTGCGCATGGTATCGGCGGGGAACGCCGGCATCGCCGGGGTCATGCGCACGTGCTCGGGGATCGTGGCGGGCAGCGCGCGCGGCAGCAGCGCGGCGCGCGCGGGCGTGAGCGGGGCGACCGTGGTCTCGGGCTCGGGGAGGTCGTCGTCGATGTCGGCGAGCAGGTCCGGATCGGGCACGCGCGAGCGCGGCGTCGTGGGCGGCGGGGTCCCGAAGGACTCGACCTGGGTCTCCGGTTCGTCGTCGAGATCGCCGGCGGCCCAGCGCCGGCGCTTCTCCGCGACGGTGACGCCGAACAGGCGGTCCATGAAATCGGCGATCGCGTGCTGCGGCTCGTCGCCCAGGTGCGCGGTCGCGAAGCTGCGCATGGCGACCTCCAGGTGGCGCGCGGTCGGGTAGCGCGTCTCGGGGTTGCGGTCGAGCGCGCGCATGATGATCTCGTCCAGCTCGGCGGGCAGATCGGGGCGGCGCTCCGACGGGACCGGCACGCGCTCCTCGGTGACCGCGCGGAGCACCGCCAGCTCGTTGTCGCGGTGGAACAGGCGCTTCTGAGTGAAGAGCTCCCAGGCGACCACCCCCAGCGAGAACACGTCGGCGCGCCGGTCGACGCTCTGGCCGAGCGCATGCTCGGGCGCCATGTACGCGTACTTGCCCTTCAGCGCGCCCGCGGCGGTGACCGAGATGCGCCGCTCCGCCTTGGCGATGCCGAAGTCGACCAGCTTGACCACGCCCTCGTGTGAGACGAGCAAGTTCGACGGCGTGACGTCGCGGTGCACCAGCCCGAGCGGGTGGCCTTCCTCGTCGCGCGACTCGTGCGCGTGGTGCAGCGCCGAGGCCGCGTCGGCGATGATGGCGGCGCCGATCGCGACCGGCGTCAGCACGTGCTTCTCGCGCGCGCGCCGGATGATGGCGAGCAGGTCCTCGCCGGGGACGTACTCCATGGCGATGTACCAGATGCCCTCCTCGAGGCCGACCTCGAGCACGCGCGCGATGTTCGGGTGGCGCAGGCGCGCCGCCAGCCGCGCCTCGTCGACGAACATGTCGACGAAATCGTCCTGCGCGGCCAGGTGCGGCAGGATGCGCTTGAGCGCGACGATCTCGTCGTTGCGGCGTGCGAGGAAGATCTCCGCCATGCCGCCCACGCCGATGCGCGTCAGGAGCAGGTAGGGGCCGAGACGGTGCATCCGCGTCGAGCTTAGCGCAGCTAGCCCAGCTCGTGCTTCTTCATCAGACGGTGCAGGTACACCCGATCGATGCCGGCGCGGCGCGCGGCCAGCGACACGTTGCCACCGCACTGCTCGATGAGCTTGGCCAGGTAATCGCGCTCCCACGAGGCGATGAGCTGGTCCTTGGCTTCCTTGAACTGGAGCAGCTCGCCGTCGGGGCCGGCGACCAGGGTCGCGCCCGCTGAAGCTCCAGCTGGCGAGGAACGGGTGGCGCCCTCGAGGCCGAGCAGCGCCAGGTCGATCTCCTCGGCGCGCGGCGCGATGGCGATCACGCGTTCCATGACGTTCTTGAGCTCGCGGACGTTGCCCGGCCACTCGTGGTCGCAGAGCGCCGCCATGGCCTCGGGGCGCACGGTCGGCGTCTTGCGCCCGGCCTCGTCGGCGGCGCGGGCCAGGAAGTGGTGCACGAGCAGCGGGATGTCGTCCTTGCGCTCGCGCAGCGGTGGGATCACCACGGTGATCACGGCCAGGCGGTGGTAGAGATCCTCGCGGAAGCGGCCCGCCTTGACCTCCTCGGGGAGGTCGCGGTTGGTCGCCGCGACCACGCGCGTGTCGGTGGACTTGTACTGCGTGGTGCCGACCGGCTTGACCGTGCGCCGCTCGAGCACGCGCAGCAGGCGCGGCTGCACCTCGAGGTCCATCTCGCCGATCTCGTCGAGGAAGATGGTGCCGCCGTGGGCCTGGATGAAGGCGCCCTCGCGGTCGCGGTCGGCGCCGGTGAAGGCGCCGCGCACATGGCCGAACAGCTCCGACTCGATCAGCGTGCGCGGCAGCGAGCCCAGGTCGCAGACGACCAGCGGGCCCTTCTTGCGCGGCGACTGGTTGTGGATGGCCTCGGCGACCAGCTCCTTGCCGGTGCCGGTCTCGCCGAAGACCAGCACCGCGGCCTCCGAGGCGGCGACGCGCTCGAGGACGGCGAAGACCTCGCGCATCTTGTCGCTCTGCCCGAGCATGTCGCCGAAGCGATCCGCGGTGGAGCGCTGCCGGGTCGAGACCGCCGCCGAGACCAGGCGTAGCTCGGTGTGTCCGACGGTGATGCCGGCACCGACCGTGGCGGTGATCTGCTCGAAGCGCGAGCCGTGCACGAAGCTGCCGTTGGTCGAGGCCAGATCCTTGATCTTGAGGCCGGTCGACATGACCGTGAGCTCGAGGTGCTTGCGCGAGACCGCCCCATCCGTGAGCACGAGATCGCAGGTGGCTGCCTTGCCGACGGTGTAGGTGCCCTGCTCGATCGCGAGCTCCTTGCCCCGGTCGGGACCGGCGACGACGACGAGGCGCACCTTGTCTGGCTTGAGCGGTCGCGAATGCGCGACGTCCGTACCAGCCTTCTCGTCGAAGGAATCGCCGTCGGTCACGGGGAGGATCGTAGCAGGTGAGTCGGCAGCTTAGCCAGCCTTGACGAACAGGGGCAGCGCGCGATCGATCGCGCTCTTGGCGCCGGTGTAGAGCGATCGCCAGACCTGCTTCATGAGCCGCTCGCGCAGCTTGAGGTCCTCGTCCGAGTCGTCGTCGTCCTCGTCGTCCTCTTCTTCCTCGTCGTCGTCGTCCCCGTCGTCGTCTTCTTCCTCGTCTTCTTCAGGGTCGACGTCGAGGTCGTCCTTGATCTCGTCGAGGATGTCGATGAGGGAGTGCGCCGACCCCACCTTGAGACCGGCGACCTCGACGACGCCGTCGAACTCCACCGGTAGGTAGATATCGGCGCCGACGTCCTCCGCCTCCAGGCGGTCGAGGAAGTCAGCCCAGATGTCGTCGTCGAGCTCGTCGCCGACTTTCCCACCTGCTTCGTCGCTCTTGGGGAGGTCGGACACACCAACCCTCTTGAGCGCCTTCATGAGATCTTTGATCTCGCTGTCGTCCAGGAACTGACTCAGCGGCCCGAGCTCGATTTTTGCCATATCCTCCTCCGAACGAACCGGGTCGCAGTTAACACGTTGACGCAGTGAGTCGCAAGTCTCTGCCTGCGTCTATACTCACTTCCGATGTCTCCCGCTGCTGCCCTGGCTCAAGCCGATGACGATCAAGTCCGGCAGGTTATTCGCGACCTGCTGACGAAAGCGCGCGCCGCCGCCGCCGCCGCCCTCGACGCGGGGGCCGCGGGCACCGCGGTCTGCGCGCTGATCTCCGACGCGTTCGATAGCGTGGTGCAGACGCTGTGGGCGCGCACGAGCCCGCGTCCTTCGGGCGTGTGCGTGCTCGCGACGGGCGGCTGGGGCCGGCGCGAGACCTGCCCGTACTCGGATCTCGACCTCCTGTTCCTGGTCGACCGGGCGCCCGGTGAGGCCGAGCGCGAGCTCTCCGAGCGGGTGCTCTACCCGCTGTGGGACTCCGGCCTCGAGGTCGGGCATGCGGTCCGCTCGCTCGACGAGGCGGGCGCGCTTGCCGGCGAGGACCTGGCCACCATGACATCCCTGCTCGACGCGCGCGCCCTCGCGGGCGAGTTCACGCTCGCCGACGAGCTGGCGACGCGGCTCTCGCGCGAGCTGCACCGGCGCGGCGACTCGAACGAGTTCGTGGAGCGCCTCGCAGCCGAAAAACGGAGCCGGCACGCCAAGTTCGGCGATTCGCTCTTCTTGCTCGAGCCCAACCTCAAGCACGGCCAGGGCGCGCTGCGCGACCTCGCCACCGGGCTGTGGGCGGCGCGCGCGCGCTGGCGCGTGCGCGACTTCGGCGAGCTGCCGGCGCTGGGCCAGGCGTCGGCGCGGCAGGCCGACGCGCTCATCGCCGCGCGCGAGCTGCTCCTGCGCGTGCGCACCGCCATGCACCTGCACGCCAGGCGGCGCCAGGACCAGCTCAGCTTCGAGCTGCAAGAGGCGATCGCGCCGCGCTTCTACCCGAACGCGAAGGTGCGCGAGGGCGAGGCGCGCCCGGCGGTGGCGCCGGCGGTCGAGGAGCTGATGCGCCGCTACTACCTGCACGCGCGCACGATCGTGCGCGAGACCGATCGCCTGCTCGATCGTGCGTACGTGCCGCCGCGGCGCGCGCCCATCATCCGGCCCATCGATCGTACGTTCCTGGCCTGGAACGGCCAGCTCGCGCTCACCGATCCGCAGATCCTGCGCGATCGCCCGGGCGAGATCGTACGCGCCTTCCGGGTCGCGCTGAACGAGAAGCTGCCGCTCTACGGCCACACCGCCGATTTCATCGCCGAGCTGGTCGCGTCGGATCCCGCGCGGGTCGGCTCGGATCCCGAGGCCCGCGCGCACTTCCGGGCGCTGCTCTGTGACGCGCGCGACGATCGCCAGCCGTCGTCGCTCGAGCAGATGAACGACCTGGGCCTGCTCGCGGCGCTCATGCCCGAGTTCGCCCCCTGCCGCGGCCGCGTGCAGCACGACCTGTACCACGTGTTCACCGTCGACCAGCACCAGCTCTACGCGGTCGCGCTGCTCAAGCGCATCGCGCGCGGCGAGCTCGCCAAGGAGGCGCCCGAGACCACCGCGGCCATCCAGCTGGTCGAGCGCCCCGAGGCGCTCTACCTGGGCACGCTGCTGCACGACGTCGGCAAGCCGCTCGGCAAGGGCCACGCCGAGAAGGGCGCGCGCCTGGCGCAGACGATCGCGCGCCGCCTGGGCTGCGCCGACCAGGACGTGCACCAGACCGAGTTCCTGGTGCGCCAGCACCTCATCATGTCGCACCTGTCGCAGCGCCGCGATCTCAACGACGTGGCCATGATCGCGCAGTTCGCCGACACCATGCGCGACGAAGAGACGCTGCGCGAGCTGTTCCTGCTCACCTGGTGCGACACCGCGATGACCGCGCCCGGCAACCTGACCGAGTGGAAGGGGCGCCTGCTCGCCGAGCTCTACGACCGCACGCGCGCCTTCTTCAAGCGCGGCCCGGATCTCTCTGGCGCCGACCGCTCGGCGCTGGTGCAGCGGCGCCGCCGCCGCGTCGGTGAGCTGGTCGGCGAGTCGGTCGACGACGGGCCGCTCGCCGACTGGCTCTCCGGGCTGCCGGACCGCTACGTCGCGTCGCTCGAGCCGCGCGCCATCGCGCGCCACGTGCAGCTCTCGCGCACGCGCGCCGCGAGCAGCGCGGCGCTCGCCGTCGACGTCGTCCACCACCCGCGCAAGGGCTTCTCCGAGCTGTTCCTGGCGGCCGCCGACGCGCCCGGTCTCCTGGCGCGCGTGGCCGGCGTGCTGCTCGCCAACCGCGTCGACGTCGTGGGCGCGAACATCAACTCGCGCAAGGGCGCCGCGGACACCGGCGAGGCGCTCGATCTGTTCCTGGTGCGTGACAAGTACGGCAAGGCGATCCCGGCCTCCGAGCCGCGCTGGACCCGCGTCAGCGACGACCTGCTCGCCGTGCTCGGTGGCAGCGTCGACGTGGTCTCCCTGATCGAGACGCGCCGCGAAAAGAGCTGGCTGCCCACGCGCGTCACCCCGGCGGTCACCACCGATATCGAGATCGACAACGTGGTCGCCCAGGACTTCACCGTGATCGACGTCTACACCCACGATCGCCCGGGCGTGCTGCACGCCATCACGCGCACGATCGACGAGCTCGGCCTCGACATCGGCCTCTCCAAGGTCGCGACCGAGGGCGAGCGCGTCGCCGACGTCTTCTACGTGCGCGACCGCCGCACCGGCGAGAAGCTGGTCGCCGCCGAGCGGCTCGCGGCTGTGCGCGCGGCGCTCACGGAGGCGCTCGCGGCAGTGCCGGCGCGGTAGCGTCATCGGGAGCGCGGTGGCGGTGCCGCACACTCGATCATAGTGGCTCTTTTGAAAGTCGTTCATCATGTGCCGCCGCGGCACGCTGTTGCAGCTGGGACACATGATGAACGGGTTCCGGAAGAGACCTCATGAGGGGGGGGCCGCGGCGAGTGTCAGCGTGGGCGGCTAACGTCCGCGACGTGGTTGAGCTGGCGAACCTGACGTCAGAGCAGGC
>JBKJOI010000026.1:0-9221 GCA_046595695.1 Haliangiales bacterium
CGGGCCCATCTTCTCGGTGATGGTGCCGACGATGAAGAGCAGATCGGCCTGGCGCGGCGAGAAGCGCGGGAACTCGGCGCCGAAGCGCGCGACGTCGTATTTCGGTCCGGCCGTCGACATGTATTCCATGCCGCAGCAGGCGGTGACGAACGGGTAGGTGAAGAGCGAGAACTTACGCGCCCACGCGACCGCGTCGGCGAGCTTCGTGGTCGTGAACTCTAGTCCCATCCGATTGCTTTCTTGCGCCACACGTAGGCGAGCGCGATGCCGAGGAACGCCACGAAGGCCGCCATGACGCCGAAGCCGAACGCCGACGGCGTGTTGGCTGCGGTCCAGGACAGCTCGCGGTAGTTGACCGCCCACGGGTACATGAAGGCGATCTCGACGTCGAACACGAGGAACAGGATGGCGACCTGGTAGAACTTGACCGAGAAGCGGGCGCGTGGGGAACCGATGGGATCCATGCCGCATTCGAACGGCGCCATCTTCTCGGCCGTGATGCGCTTGGGACCCAGGTACATCGCCGCGAGCATCAGGAGGCCGGCGAAGCCCATGCTCAGCACGATCGTGACCCATACGGGAATGTAGGCGGCTAGTTGCACGGTGGGCTCCGTCTCCTTCGCTAAAGCGCGAGGATCATATACAGATCGAATTTCTGTCGGTCAACGATGAAGCAGGGGATGCGGCAGGGGAAGATCGGCGGAGCGCTTCAGAACGCTTCGGATGGGGGACGACTCAGAGGCCTTGCTGCGCGTTGCGGAGGGCTTCCTCGAACGCATGCAGCATGACCTCGTCGGTGTCGACGAGATAGATAGTGGCGGGGCGCTGCTGGCGGTGCGCGCGCAGCTCGTCGACCATGGCGCGAGCGGCTTCCTCGCGGTCGACTCCACCTTCACCGATGCCGAGCCCGGGGAATGCGATCACTTCCAGGCCGCTCGCCGCCGCGGCGATGAGCGCGGCGCGGGTGGCGCGGCGGACGTTCTCCACGCCGATCTTTGCGCCCGGCTCCTCCATGGTGGGAGCGTGGATCACATGCTTGGCGTAGAGCCGTCCGGCCGAGGTCACGACGGCCGCGCCGACCGCGATGGGCGAGCAGGCCATGGCCTCGTGCTGGATGATGTCACCGCCGCGCCGGCGGATGGCGCCGGCGACCCCGCTACCCATGATTCCCAACGAATTCGCGGGTGTGACGATAGCGTCAACGGGCAGGAGGGTGAGATCGCCTTTCGCTACGTGGACTTGCATCGCGCGGGAAAAAATTACCACGTGGCTTTCGCCAGGGTCAATAATTTCAAGACGATCGGGGGGCAGAACGAAGGGGTTGGCGTCAGAAACTGCCAGCGCGGGGGACGCCGGCCACGAAGCAGGCTAGCGCGGAGCTAAGCGGAAGCTAGCAGGAGAAGACCTTGTCCAGCTCCTTCTCGACGCGCTGCTCGCTCCAGCGACGCGAGACCGCGAGCTCCTTCACGATGAGGCCCTTGGCGGTGTCGAGCATCCGGCGCTCGCCGAAGCTGAGAGTCTTGGTGCTCTTCAGGCGGTACAGATCGCGGAAGACCTCGGCCACCTCGAACAGCGAGCCCGTCTTGATCTTCTCCATGAAGCCGCGGTACCGGCGGTTCCAGGTCTGCTTGTCGAGGTGGACTTCCTTCTCGCGCAGGATGTCGAGGACCTCATCGACTTCCTGGTCCGAGGCCACCTTCCGCAGTCCGACGCCGGCAGCTTTCTCGACCGGCACCAGGATCCGCATGTCGCTATCGACGATTCGCAGCGAATAGAAGGAGATGAGCTTGCCGCCGATCTCCTTCGTCTCGATGCCGACGACCTCGGCCACGCCCTGAGCAGGATAGACAGCCTTGTCACCGACCTCAAACTGCAGCATCTCGAGTCCTCCGTATGGCCCGGGGTCTTCCATCCCAGGATCTGGGTATGGTCCACGGCGCGTTTGGTTGGTGAGCAACATCTGGGCCAGGTAGTCAATTTCGCAAAAATACACTGTGGCTACATGGGCATAGGTGATAGGTCGGACCATTGGCCATGACCCGCCAAGTGTGACAGCCTGGCGCGCCATTTTGCTGCCTTGCGTTATCATTCCGCAGAATTCTGTTACTGCAGCTAAAGTTACAGCCGTAGTGGAGAACGACACGGAGGGTGGCTGCTTGGGCTTCTTTGCCCCAGCAGGGCGAACCTGTTATTCTCGTGACCCTTCGGTCTCCTGCGATGAAGAAGATGGTCGACCCGCTAGGTCGGGTGCTCCTCAGGTCGGGGGTCTTGACCGAGGATTCACTGGCCGATGTGCTGGATAACCAGCGGCATACCTTGCCGTTTGCGTCGCTTTGTTACGTCCTGGGCATCGCGGAGGAGGAGCCGCTCGTCCGCGGGCTCTCCAAGCAGCGCGGCGTCCCCGGCATCGTGATCGAGCGGTGTGTGATCCGCCTGTCAGTCTTGTCGGGCATCCCGCGCCACGTGAGCATGCGGCACAGCATCCTGCCGGTCTTCGAGGACACGAACCGGCTGTTCGTGGCCATGCAGGATCCCTCCGAGACCGCGGTGCTCCGTGAGATCGGCTTCATCAAGGGCAAGGCGGTGGTGCCCCACGTCGGCCTCCACGTCACGATCGCGCGCGCCCTGCGCCTGGCGTACCAGGCCGCGGCGCGCGGCGAGACGTTCTGGTACGGCGCGCGGGTCGCGGGGCGCGAGGCCAACGAGTCGCCCGGGCGGCTGGTCGTGGTGTCCGATGTCGACCAGCTCGGTCCCGGACCCGGTGATCAGCGCTCGCAGGCGCTGCGGCGCGAGGCCGACTACGAGGAGCTGACCGATATCACGCGCGAGCTCTTCGACGACGACTCGTCGGAGCCGGTGACCTCGGGCATCCACGACACCGCGACCGGCGAGCACGAGGAGAACGGCGGCGGACACACCGGCGACAGCTCGACCACGGGCGAGTCTCCGAACGCGACCGTGGCCTCCGCCGAGCTCGGCCGTCCGCCCACGCTGGACGGCTCGACCGGCGGCTCGTCGGTCGAGCTCATGCCGACGCCGTCGTCAGGCGTGATCGATCTCGACACCGGCCTGGGTGCCACGCCTACGCCGCCGGTGATCCGGCAGGGCCCGGCGCGCGTGCTGATCGTCGACGACGACTTCGCCACCCGGCACCTCCTGGTCAAGTCGCTCTCGCCGCACGGCTACGTGACCGACACGGCGGCGAGCGGCATGGAGGCGATCAAGCGCCTGCGCGCGAACCCGCCCGACATCGTGATCATCGACATCATGCTGCCTGAGATCGACGGCTTCCAGATCTGCCGCTCGATCAAGACCAGCCGCAAGTACCGGCACATCCCGGTGATCCTCATCTCGGCGGTGATCGACTCGGGCCGCGTCACCGATGAGGTGCTCGTGCGCTACGGCGCCGAGGCCTACTTCGAGAAGCCGATCAACACCGACAAGATGCGCAAGCGGCTGCAGGAGCTGCTGGCGGCGCGCGCGCGGCCCAGCTCGGAGCCACCCTCGGGCGCCGGCAGCAACGACGAGAGCTTCGACGCCGCGCTCGAGCTCTACCGGGTCGGGCGCATCGACGAGGCTGTGGCCTCGCTGCGCACCGGCCTCGCCGTGGATCCGCTGTCGACCAAGCACCACTTCGTGCTGGCCAATCTGCTGCAGAAGCAGAACCTCATCTACGAGGCCATCGACGAGTACGAGGCGACGGTGAACCTCAAGCCGGACTACTTCCCGGCGCTGTCGCGGCTCGCCTACCTCTATTACAAGAAGGGCTTCTCGGCCAAGGCGATCGAGACCTGGCGCAGGTCCCTGCCGCACTGTCCCGACGCCGCGCTGCGCCAGAACATCGAGGTGTTCATGCGCAAGCTGATCTCCGAGATGCAGAGCGAGAAGTAGTCACCTGCGGGCGGCGCGCGCTACCAGTCGACGTCGTCGACGCGCCACTCGTCGTTTTCCTTCTTGAGGGTGACCTTCCAGGTCTTCGAGCCTTCCTTCCACTCGATGACGGCGCGGTCGTTGTTGATCGTGATCTCGCGGCCGACGTTCGAGCGCAGCCCGCCGACGAAGCCGTCGATGAACGCGCCCAGGCCGTCCTTGCGCGTGCTGGTGAGCAGGCGCATGACCGCGAAGAAGTTGCGGTCCTCGATGGCGGTGGCGAAGAGGCGCATCGCCTCCTGCGGGGTCGAGGCCCGCGACGAGGTGAGCAGCGGCTGCTCCATGCGCCACAGCTTCTTCTCGCGCACCAGCCGGGTCTTCTTGCCGTCGTCGAGGGTGAGCTCGGCGGCGGCGCCGATCTCGACCGCCTGGTCGCCGGGAGTGCCCATGGCGCTCGCCTGGCGCGTGCGCTCCTCGCGGGTCGCCTTCCACTGCCGCTCGAACTCGGTGAACGTGAGGTCCTTGCGGATGCGCGGCGAGAGCAGGCCGTAGGCGGCGCGCGGGTTGTCCTGGTCGACGGCGGTCCGCCACGCGCGCACGGTGTCGGTGGGATCGGCGACCGCGGCAGCGTTCTCCGCTCGCCCGCACGCCGCCAGCGCCAGCGCGGTCGACAGGGTCAGCCCCACGACGATTCCCCGATTCGTCATCGACCGCACTCTACCAGCAGGGCCCGAACTTGCCCACATGGCGGCAGTCGGACCAGCATGGCAGGATGTCGACGATGCCTTCACGCTGGCCCCGAAAGACGCCGCAGCCGGTCGAGTCGTGGACCCACGAGGCGGTGACCGAGGTGGTCAGCCTGGCGCACGCCGCCGAGCCGCGCGCGTGTGTGCCCGCGGGCATGCTGGCGCTGGTGACCTACGCGTCGCGCACGACCGGCCAGCACGAGCGGGTCGAGGTCGTGCGCGCCGGGCAGGTCGTGCCCGAGACGCTGGCGGATGGCTTCTGGGAGTTCGCGCGCGGCACGATGGTCCGCGTCTGAGCGGATCGCGGTGCGATCAGGTCGCCGCGTGCGCCGTGCGCCGGGTGTCGCGTCCGGCCAGGTAGGCGCGGAACGGTCCCGGCTCGAAGCGGTGGTCGGGGAAAACCGTATACAGCCGCTCGGCCAGCCGCAGGTTCTTGATGGCGCCGTTTCCGTCGCTCCAGGGGATGGGGAGCTCGGAGAGGACCTCGCGGATGTCGCCCTCGACCTTGGCGATGCGCCGGTAGTACTGCGCCATCTGCGGGGTCGGGAACACGTAGCACTCGCGCGGCTGCTCCTGCTCGCCCGGGCGCCAGATGACCCAGCCGCGCGCGACCGAGATGGGCAGCTTGTGGCCGTCGCACCAGTCGCAGGCGTAGGAGGTGAACAGGGCCGTCATCGAACGTTTGCAGGCAGGACATCGCATCGAGTACTCCTTGTGCGATTCACCCGTCTCCGCGCCAAACGGCGGCTTCCGGTGCCCCGGTGGGGCTTTTTCGGTGAAGCCTAGCAGCCCCGTGCTGGAACGCTATTTGACCGCTCGGGCCTTCTTGCGCTGCGCCAGCACCTCGTCGAGGAGGGCCTGGTCGAAGAGCGTGCCGACGAGGTCCGTCCAGACCGCCTCGGCGACCTTGATGAAGTGCTCCTGCAGCTCGGTGGACACCGGCAGGAAGGTCACGCCGGCGCGGATCATGGCCTTCTTGGCGCGCTCGTTGTCCTTGCGGATGCCGGCGATGATGGTCTTCGAGTTGGCGCGGGCGCCGTCGAGGAAGGCCTTCTGGTCGGCGGCGGAGAGCTGCTCGAAGACGTCCTTGCGGATCACGAAGCCGCCGATGGCGTAGGAGAGCGGCGTGTCCGCGGCGTACTTGACCTTCGAGTACCACTGCAGCGCGATCGCGGCGAGCGGCGAGGCGTAGCAGGTGTCGATCTGGCCGGTCTGCAGCGACGTCAGCACCTGCGGCAGGGCCAGCGGGACGCCGTTCACGCCCAGGCGCTTCTGCATGGCGCGAGTGATCGGATCGTCGGTCCACACCCAGGCCTTGGCCAGCTTGAGCTTGTCGAGGGTGTCGTACTTCTGCGTCGAGAAGGTGTGGATCCACCCGACATCGCCCCAGGACACCAGGATGTAGCCCTTGGCCAGGAACAGCTTCTCGAACACCGGGGTCATCGCGTCACGCACGAAGTCGAGCTCGATCACGTTCCTGAACAGCGTGGGCAGCTCGAGCACGCGCACCTGCGAAACGATCAGGCCCAGGCCGACCGCGGTGACGACCGCGCCGTCGAGCTGGCCGCTCGCCATCTTGCGGATCATGTCCTTCTCGTCGCCCTGCTGGCCGCTGAAGAAGTACTTCAGCTTGAGGCGGCCCTCGGTCTTCTGGTCGGCTTCCTTGGCGCCGACGTCCATGGCCTTGGCCCACGCGGAGTTACGTGGGGCCAAGGTGGCGATCTTCAGCTCGATGGTCTTGGCCGCGGCGGCCGACGGAGGTGCCGCCAGGAGCCCGAGGAGCAAGGAGGTGAGCGCGGCCAGAGTGATTCGCATGGCGGGATGGTAGGATGGCGGGAGTGGTGCGGGAAGCGGCAATTGGCGCGTTCTGAGGCATTCGCGGCCATAGTGTTGGCCGGCGCGGCCATCGGGGCGCTCGGGGCGCCGAGAGAACGACGGACGCCTGCGATCCTGCCGTCGCTGCCGTCGACTCCCGGCCCGGCAGTACACGCTCCGAACGCCGGACCGGGCGTCTTCAGTGTGGCGTGCTGCTAATTGCCCGGGACGAGCGGCTGATCGCCGCGCGCGCCCACGACCTGGCGCGCGGCCGCGTCGGCCAGCGCGGAGGCATTGTGCGTGAGCGAGCGAAGGCCGGAGAGCGTGCTGATGGCGACGCGCTCGCTGCCGGTGAGGACGTCGACCGTGAAGTGATCGAAGCGCTCGACCGTGCGGCGGCCGATGCCGGTGAACGCGCGCACGACGCTGTCGGCGAAGTCGAGCGACGAGACCACGAGCTGGCGGGTCTCGCGGCGCACGTCATCGGCGAGGCCGAGCGCGCCGGTGATGCCGTCCTCGGTGACGTCGACGCCGAGACCGACGATGGTGGGGATGAGGCCGCGGCGGGCCTGGCCGTCCTCGGCGTCGCGGCGCAGGCGCTGCGGGCGCTCGGTGATGGGATCCAGCGACGAGCTGCTCTTCTGGGTTTCCATGCGGTTGTTCTCCATGCGCTGAGGCTGCGCCGCGCGCGGGACGTGTTTACCGCCGTTCTGTGAAGCGCAAGAAACTTCGACGCGACGCGCCGCGAAACCGCGCGCGACCCCATCCGACCGCGGCATGCGGCGTCGGACGGGCGCGCCCGGGTCCTGCGCACCTGCGGGCTCAGCGCCGCGGCGCCGGGCAGGACTCACGGAAGGCGCGCAGCGTGACTTCCTCGTCGTACTGGTGCGCGAAGCCGGTGAGCTCGCGGAAGCGGCGCCCGTCGATCACGACCGGGTACTTGAGGTGCGAGAGCGCGCCGGGCGGCAGGCGGGGCAGGCCGAAGCGGCCGATGAGCAGGCGGAACAGCGGCTCGGGCACCGGCACGACCGTGCGGCCGACCGTGCGCGCGAGCAGCGACAGCGGCAGCGGGGTCGGGCCGCACACGTTGAACACGCCGCGCCCGGCGGTCTCGAGCGACGCGCAGATGGCGCTCGCCACGTCGTCCTCGTGCATGAACTGGAAGAGCGGGTCGTAGCCCATGATCTGCGGCACGCGCCGCCCGCGCAGGAACGCGGCCAGGGTGCCGTGCATGGACGGCCCGAGCGTGTAGCAGATGCGCAGCACCTTGGTCTCGAGCTCGGGGTAGCGCCACAGAGACGAGCCGGCGTAGAGATCGGCGGCGACCAGGTCGGCGAGCTCGGGGAAGGTGGTGACCGCGAGCGGCGGCTCCTCCTCGCCATGGTAGAGCGGCGAGTCGGCGGCGGCGCCGTAGTAGGTGTGGCGGCCGACGAAGATGCAGCGCTTGGCGCCGTAGCGCGCGCAGTGATCGAAGACCGCGCGCGTGCCGACCAGGTTGATGCGGAAGCGGTCCTCCGACGACGAGGTGGCCAGGTGCGTGACCGTCGCCATGTGCACGACCGCGTCGGGGCGGAAGCTGCGGAAGACGTCCTCGGCCTGCCGCTTGCGGATGTCGTGCTCGTGCACGGTGACGCCGCGCGGCGCGCCCGGCCAGGGGCGGCGATCGATGCCAGCGAGGTCGTGGCCGGCGTCGTGCAGCTTGAGGGCGACGAGGCGCCCGAGCTGTCCGGAGATGCCCGGGATGAGGATCTTCACGCGCGATCCTTCTGCGTCGCGGCGCGCCCGCTCTGCGTCGCGGCGCGCTCGCTCTGCGTCGCGGCGCGCTCCTTGCGCGTGCCGCGGCCGAGGAGCCGCGTGCCCGGGACGCGCTCGGCGACGCCGCGCTCGACCAGCGCGGACACGCGCGCCTTGACCTGCTCGACGTAGCTGGCGATCACGCTGTCCTCTTCGCGACCGGTGCCCAGGAAGCGCATCGGCTCGCTGTAGTAGATGGCGAGCGGCACCGGCCGTGGGATGGGCAGGAGCCACGGCGTCACCGGCACGTAGGGCGCGCCGAACAGCCGGCCGAGCGCGTACAGGTTCTTCACGGTGGGGATGGCCTCGCCGCCGCCGATGAAGGCGAACGGCACGATCGGCGTCTGCGTGGCCAGTGCCAGGCGCATGAAGCCGGTGCCGAAATCGACCAGCGAGTGGCGCTCCCAGTAGAGCTTGGCGGTGCCGCGTGCGCCTTCCGGGAAGACCATGAGCAGGCGCTCGTCGCGCAGCAGCCGCTCGGCGTGCTCGGGCAGGCCGGTGAACTGGCCGCAGCGCGCGGTCCACGCCGACACGAAGGGCGCGCGGTTGAGGAACTTCTCGATCATGCCCTGGGCGAGCCGCGGCGGCTCCATCTCGAGCAGCATCGAGCCGATCACCATGGCGGCGTCGAGCGCCACGCCGCCCGAGTGGTTGCCGATCAGCATGGCGCGCCCACGCGGCGGGACGTGCTCGATCCCATGCACCTGCACGTCGAAGTAGCGGCGGTAGAGCTGAGCGAGGATGGAGAGGAAGAAGGTCAGGTCGCGGCGTGAGATCCCGTAGGGATCGATGCCCTGGCGCGAGAACGGCAGCTCCAGGCGGCTCACGCGCGCAGCGACTTCGGGGTCGTCGAATAGGCGCACGCGGGCCGGATGTTACCCGCGCGACGCGGCGAGCGCGAGCGCTTCGGCGGCCGATCGCCCGCGCGTGGCATGGCGGCGTCCGGATCCCGGCATGCCGTGATAGCCTTTGGGGCCATGAAGAGCTCCTCGACGC
>JBKJOI010000103.1:0-2525 GCA_046595695.1 Haliangiales bacterium
CGGCGACGCCTGCGACAACTGCCCCGACGACGAGAACCTCGACCAGGCCGACGCCGACGAGGACGGCATCGGCGACGTCTGCGAGGACATG
Source organism: Haliangiales bacterium (assembly GCA_046595695.1). Lineage (GTDB taxonomy): Bacteria > Myxococcota_A > Polyangia > Haliangiales > SHYZ01 > JBKJOI01. Next base: position 92 of record JBKJOI010000103.1, read on the forward strand.
ACCCCCGACGCCGGCCCCATCGACGCCGATCTCCCCGACGCTGACCTCGACGGCGGCGCCGACGCGGGCGAGAGCGGCGACGCCGGCCCCGAGCCCGACGCCTCGCCCGACGACCGCACCAGCCTCTACGCGTGCGCCTGCGAGGTCGGCGGCCGGCGCGAGCTGCCCGTCGCGCCCTGGTCGTTCGCCGCTTCGGCCCTGCTCGCGCTCGTGCTCGTACGGCGGCGCCGGCGCTAGCTACTCCGCTTAATCCTTCACCGCGATCACGAACTTGAGGTAGTTGCCCTCGGGGAAGCCGGGCGCCACGCAGAAGTCGGGCGGCAGGCACGGCCGCTCGACGATGCGCAGCGTGCACTTGGCGCGCGCGGCGCCCTCGCCGAGCATGCGGTCGAACTCGTCGGCCGAGATCTTGTGCGTCGACGAGACCGCACAGAGCACGCCGCCCGGGGCGAGCGCACCCAGCGACGCCTCGATGAGGTCGCGGTAGTCCTGCGACGCCGAGAACACCTGGCCCTTGCCGGCGGTGCCGAACGCGGGCGGGTCGAGCACGACCATGTCGAACTTGCGATGGCGCTCGGCGAACTTGGCCAGCACCTTGAATGCGTCGCCGACGATGTGCTCGGGCTTCTCGCCGTCCATGCCCGAGAGCACGAAGTTCTTGCGCGCGCGCGCGTGCGCCTTGGCGGCGACGTCGACGGCGACGACCTCGGTGGCGCCGCCCTGCTGCGCCCACACGCTGATCGCGCCGGTGTAGGAGAACAGGTTGAGCACGCGTCGGCCCTTCGACCAAGCGCCGACGCGGCGGCGGCCTTCGCGCAGATCGAGGAACAGGCCGGTCGAGAGTGGCGCGGTGACGTCGACCCAGAACTTGAGCGGGCCCTCGTTGACCTCGATCTCGACGGGCGCGACCTCGCCCCGCGCGAGCTCGGCGGGGCCGCGGGGCGCCTCGCCGGCGAGCGGGCGGAAGCGCTTCTGCTCGTAGATCCCCTTGATCTTGAGCTCCGCCTGGAGCGTGTCGTAGAGCGCCTCGCGCAGCGGCAGCGCCGCCGGCGTGAAGAAGTGCACGACCAGGAAATCGCCGTAGCGATCCACGGTGATGCCGGGCAGGTTGTCGTTCTCGGCGTTCACCACGCGGTACGCGGTGACGTCGGCACCGACGAGCTTGCGGCGCAGATCGACCGCCGAGCGCACGCGCCGGGCGACCAGCTGCGGGCCGAGCGACTCGTCGGGATCGCGCGAGACCACGCGCACCGCGATGATCGCGCCCTCCTCGAAGATGCCGCGCGCGACGAACTCCCCGGCTGCGTCGACGAGCTCGACCTCGGCGCCGGTGCGCTCGCGGAGCGGACGCGCCGCGAGCACCTCGCGGTAGATCCAAGGATGCCCCGCACGGACGCGCGCGGCGATCTCGGGCGGCAGACGGACGACGCCACGACGGACCACCGGTCCCGAGGTCGCCGCCGTGCGCGACATCTGGGCGCGGCCGCGCTGCACTCCAGCCGGCGGACCCGAGCGGCCTCCCGGCGACCCCGAGCGGGATCCACCCGCGCCACTGGATCGACCGCCGGTACCAAAGGGAGGACTCTTGCGCGGGGCCGACATGGGCGCGGAGTGTAGGGATCGACCCTCCCCGGGTCAACCAAGCGGATCTCCTGCCCCCCGATCGGCCGGCCGCATGCCGCCCACTCCGGATCCCCCCGCGCATGTGGTCCGGATCAGATGGAAGACGCTGTAAGAGGGATCACGCTTGACTCGGGTCCGGGGTGGTGGAAAGTAGGCGGGCGCGTTTCGGGAGTGGAATTGGTGCCTGTTCATTAGAACAAGTTCCAGCAGAGCAACAAGTAGCCGGGCGGTTACGATGATCCAAGAAAAGTTCGTTCGGGTGAGCAGGAAGGCATCGCTCGAGCCGATTCGTTTCGGCGATTTCCTGCGCGAGAAAAACGCCATCAGCGACGAGCAGCTGCTCGACGCGCTGGCGGATCACTGGGCGTACGGCGGGCGCATCGGTGCCACGGTCGCGCGTCGCGGCTTCCTCTCGCTCGACGACGTCGAGCGCCTCGCCAACGAGTACCACCTCCTGTCAGTGGTCGAGGTCGAGGTGGCGGTCGCGGTGCGTAGGCCGCTGGGCTAAGATTCGCTCCTTGGCGCGGCGGCGTGCTGAAGGAGAGGTCCATGGCTGGTTCTGATGGCGACAACGGCACCGGCGGTACGCAGGAAGATGCTGCCAACGGCGCCAACGGAAAGAACGGGAAGCACATGAACGTCGAGACCTCTGGCACTGACAACTCGGTCGAGCGGTCCCTCGAGGACTTCATCGCGCGCGCGAACTCCACGTTCGTCGATGGTGACGGCTGGGATCTGAGCGAAGAGAAGAAGCCCGAGCCGGTGCCCGAGGCAGCGCCGCAGGCGGCTGTACGTGCACGTGCGACAGGGC
>JBKJOI010000254.1:0-4566 GCA_046595695.1 Haliangiales bacterium
CTGACCAGGAGCGTGCCCTCCTGCTGCTTGGCGACCTCGGCCCAGCCGGCCTGCTGCAGCAGCAGGCTCGAGTCGAAGAACTCGCCGCGCGCGATGCGCCCGATGCTGTTCGGCGCCACCGGCAGCACCAGCTGGCTTATCCTGCCCAAACGCGCCTCGGTGTTGCGCAGCGCGAGCGCCGCTGCGCCGGCGCGGTCGAGCCCCAGCTCGAACAGGTCGGCCGCGAGCGCCACGCGCGTCCGATCAGGAAAATCGAACATGTAGACGACCACCATGTCGCCCGCGAAGGGCTCGATCAACGCCTCGGGGCTCTGGCTCTTCACATCGTCGCCGTACTCGCGTGGCCGCAGCGCGGCGACCAGCATCTCGGGCGCGAGCTTCTCGGGCACGCCGATCTCGCCCAGCGCGCGCTCGAGCCCGGCCACGGTGGCCTCGCACTCGGCGGGCACGCGCAGGCACACGTCGTAGGTGCGGTGCAGGTTGATCTGCAAGTTGCCGCCGGTGTCGGGCTGGAAGTGCAGCACCAGCACCTCGTGGCCGAGCGAGACCTTCTCGGCGCGGCCGTGCTTCGCCAGCCGCACTCGCACCGACTCGGTGAACGCCTCGGGCGAGGACAGGTTCAGGCTGCCGGACACCGCCGCGGCAGGCGTGCCGGCACCCGCGCTCGCCGGCGCCTGGGCCCGGCCGCCACAGGCAGCCGCGACGAGGACGATCGCGAGCGCGATCAGACGGGTGAAAGACTCGACGACCACGGCCAATCGCACCCCTCGACTCTACCGCGGCTCGGCGGCCGCCAGCGCGGCCTCGAGGCGATCCACGAACACGCGCTGATCCAGGTGGAGCAGCTCGCGCGCCTGCGCGGCGGCGACGAACTCGGCGTGGTCGACCTCCCACGAGGCGCAGCGCGGCGTGGCGTCGTGGGGCGCGGCACCGCCGAACGCGTACACGCGCTTCTTGCTCTTCACGTAATCGATGAAGCCGAGCGCGACCAGCGCGCCCGCGGCGACGCCGGTCTCCTCGAGCGTCTCGCGCCGCGCCGTCGCCTCGAGGCCCTCGCCGGGGTCGACCTCGCCCTTGGGGATGCTCCAGGGCGCCTTCCGGTTGTAGGCGCCGGACGGGTGGACGATGAGCACGGAGAGCTCGCCGCCCGCGCGCTTCCACAACAGGGTGCCTGCCGACTCGCGCCTGGCCATGCGTGCTTTATATGATGTCGAGCAGGAAGCGAGCGCCAAAGGTGAGCTGATCGGCCTCGGTGGTGGCCTCGGTGACGCCGAAATCGTAGCGCACGAAGACGTCGACCACCGGCGAGCGCGGGCTCTTCGTCGGCAAGAGGTGCACGGCGAGCTCGCCGCCCAGGTACATGCCGTTCTCGTCGGCGAAGTGTCCGACCAGGCTCGGGCCGATGGTGAACCCCTTGATGCCGATGCCCAGCGTGAGGCGAGTCTGCCAGGCCTCCGAGCTGGTGAAGTAGACGCCCTCGAGCGCGAGCGTGTACGCCGGCCGCTCCCACACCTTCGGGCGCGCCGACAGCTGGCCCAGGACCTCGGCCTTGACCTCCTCGAAGACCTCGCGCGCCATGCGCTCGAGCTCGGCCTGATCGGGCGCCGGCTTACCCTCGGCGATCATCTGCTTCGCCCGCTCGATCACCTTCGCCTTGGTCCGCTCGACGATCAGCTCCTTGACCAGCGCGGGGTCGGGCAGGACCGGGATCTTGAAGCTGTAGACCGCGAGCCCGAACGAGATCGGCACGTCCGCCTCGTCGGGCGTGGGCGCGTAGGCCACGCCGATGCCCACGATCGGGCCGATCGCGATGGCCCGGCGCGCGCGCGTGAGGGTGCCGCGCGCGATGTCGCTGAACGAGGGGTCGGCGGGTGCGGCCTGAGCGCTTGCCACGCCGGGAAGGATCGCCGCGCCGAGCACGGCCGAGAAAAGGATGAAGCCCAATCGCATACGCATGACCGCAAGGTACGACGCGACCCGCTTCCCCGGTCTGCCCACTCGACGGGTGTGTGGCTCCCCGCACAACGAACGGCAATCTCTGGCTCCCGCCGGCCTGGTGTCGGCCGCTGCGCCCTTCAGCCCGCGAGCACGACCCGGTTGCCACCGCTGCGCTTGGCGTCGTACGAGCTGGCGTCGGCGCGGTGCAGCACCGTCGCCACGGTGTCGTCAGCCCGCGCGACCGCCACGCGACCTGGATCGCGCAGGCGCGGACCCGCGCCAAGGCCGCGACCGCGCCGAACGAGGCCACCGAGAAGGCCGCCGCGTAGCTCGCCGAGGCATCGGGGTGCCGCGTCGCGTCGTGCGCGCGCGTGAATGGCGCTGGTGCGCTCGGCGTCTACCTCTTGCCATGCGTCCACGCCATTCACTCGTCTCCACCCGTCTGTTCTCCGCCCTCCTCTTTACCCTCGTCGCGTGCGCCGGGACGTCCACCCCGGGCGCGCCGCCCACGACGATCCCCGAGCCCGTGCCCGGCGACAGCGCGCTGGTCGTGTCGCTCGAACGCACCGCCTGCTTCGGCTTCTGTCCGATGTACCTCGTCGAGGTCTACCGCGACGGCACCGTGAAGTACCGCGGCGATCGCTTCGTGAAGACGGTCGGCGAGGCCACCAGCAAGGTCGACGCCGCGACGCTCGCCCGGATCGACCAGGCCATCGCCCAGGCCGGCTGGGACGGCTTCGCGACCGCCTACGATCGCCAGGACGTGACCGACCACCCCGGCGCCATCGTGATCGTCGAGAAGGACGGCCAGCGCCAGCAGGTGAGCCACTACCACGGCGATCACAGCGCGCCCAAGGCGCTCGCCGAGCTCGAGGACGAGATCGATCGGCTGCTGAACATCGAGCAGTTCATCGGCACGCCGGCCGAGCGCGAAGCGGCGCGCAACCAGACGCGGCCGGAAGCGGCACCGGCGCAGCAGAAGTAGTGGCCTCGACACCCGTGGGCCCAGCCATCGCGCTGGCACCGACCAGGTCGACCGCGCGCGTGCGCCGAGGTCGGATGTTTGCGGTGCGCGCGGCAGCAGGTCATGGGTTCGTGCTCCTGGGGTAGCTCGTCGCGAGGTCTTCGCTCGAGGCTTCGATCCGGGGCGAGCGCGCGGCGTCGTCGTAGCCGACGACCACCCAGTGGGGTCGCCCGTTGGCGGCGGCGACCTCGGCACGCCGGTCCGCGCCCGGGTCGACGAGGAAGAGCCGATCCTGCCGCTTCCAGTCGGCCTCGTTCAGGTTGTAGCGGTCGCCGGTGAACGCGGTGCCGATGGTCAGGAAGACCACCAGCGGGCCCCCGGGCAGGCGGGCGACCTGTTCGCGCACCTGCACGTAGGGCCGGATCTCTTCGAGGACGGGACGCACCAGCACGCTGCTCTGCACCAGCTGCACGCCGAGCAGCGCGATGAGGGTCGCGGGCAGCACGCGCTCGGGCAGCCGCCAGCGCTCCTTCAGCAGGTCGAAGCCGCGCGCCGCCAGCAGCAGCGGCCCGAAGAAGGCCTCGAACAGGTAGCGATCGCCGAAGCGGGGCGACGAGCCCTCGGTGTGCAGCAGGTTCGCGCACCAGAACACGACCGTGAAGCTGGCCAGGAACAGGTTGCCGAAGCGGCGCCCGCGATCCACGACCAGCGTCCACGCCGCCAGCACGAACAGGAACGGGAAAGTAAACACGACGGTGTCCTGGAGCGACCAGCGCGCGTTCGCCCGCAGGTTGCGCAGCACCGTGTCCGCGGACAGCGACAGCTCGGTGGGCAGGTCGGTGCCGCGGTAGAGCGCGTACGGCGAGACCTTGTAGCTGCCACTATAGAAGTCGTTATAGACCGCCATGCCCAGGACGACCGCCGCGGTGGCGAGCAGGGCGAGCGGCACGACGCGCACGATCAGCCGCTGCTGGCGCACGAACAGCGCGAGGTAAAACGGCGTGAACGCGAGCGCGGCGCACAGCGCGGTGTACGGCCGCACGAACACGCAGACGCCGACGAGCGCGATGGGCAGCACGAGATCGAGCGTGCGCTGGCTGCTGACGCCGCGCAGGAAGCTGGCCGCGGCCGCCGCGAGCAGCAGCAGGCCGAACGGGTGCGCCATCTGGCTCGACGACATCATGAAGAAGAACGGCGACGCGGCCGCCAGCACGACCACGACCGCGGGCGTCGTGACGTCGAGCTCGCGGCGCGCGGTGCGGTGGAGTAGCCCGAGCGTGATCAGCGCGATGAGCGGGTTCAGCAGCCAGGCCAGGCTCGCGAGCTGGCCGAGCCCGAGCACCAGCGGCCAAAGCGGCGGGTACTTGGTGAACCAGCGGCCCTGGTGCGCGATGTGGTGGGTGAAGTGCGGCTCGGCCATCGTCTGCTCGGCCGGTGCCTCGGCGGTGAGCTGGCCGCTCGCGAAGATGCGCGCCTGGAAGCGGTACGACGTCTCGTCGCCCCACAGCATGCCCTTGTCCCACCAGACGGCGAGCACGACCACGAAGATCACGAACGCGATCAGCAGCGCCGTGACGGTGACGCGCGGGAACGTCACGGGCGGCGAGGCCGCCGGGGCCATCGCGGACGCCCGCGCAGGAGCAGACCCGGCGGGGAGCGCCGCG
>JBKJOI010000634.1:0-3539 GCA_046595695.1 Haliangiales bacterium
CCCGCACGCCCCCAATAGCTTCTGCCGGAAACCGTGCAACGACCGCACCACCCGTGCCCACCCGCGCACGACCGCCGACGAAGCGCCTCGCCGCTGCTCCCCACGGATCCAAGGAACGTCGCATCGCGCCGTGAACCGGTCACCTTCACGGCGGCGAGGTACCAGGTTGGTACTAGGTTGCCGCCACGGAGCTCAGCCGGACGCGCTCGTCGTAGAGCGCGCCGCCCTCGCCGATGTCGGTGGTCGCGGCGCGTACGAGCGTGTTGGCGCAGCGGCCGTCGCGGAGGTGGCCGCCCTTGGGCAGGATGGCCACGTCGCGGCGCTGCTCGGGATCGTGCGCCACGCGCACCTCGAGCGCGCCGATCGCCGACTCCAGGCGGCCCAGGCCACCGTCGGGAATTCCGGCCGCCGAGTCGGGATGCACGGTCAGCACGGCGGGCCCGCTGAGCCGGCGTGACCACTGCGACGACTGCGCGTCGGCGGTCGACAGGGACATCAGCCACATCGGGAAGTCGGCGCGTGCGCCGGCGACGGCCTCGGCGGGCGGCGGCTCGGTGATGAGGTTCACGCGCCCGCTCGGCGTCGCGAACTTGCGGCCCTCGAACAGCACCTTGGCCGCGAGCGGGTTTCTCACGTGGCCGGTATCGATGTCCTCCACGGTGATGCCGAGCGGCGCGAGCTTCGGCGCTACGAGACGCCGCTTCCACTCCTGCGGCGTCCCGGCCATGACCTGGCCGAGCCCGACGCGCTCGGCCAGGAGCTGCGCGATCTCGAGGTCGCTCTTGCAGCCTTCGGGCGGCGCGACCACCGGCCGTGCCGTGCCGATGTAGTGGTGCCCGTAGGCGCCGAGCAGGTCGTCCTCTTCGAGCAGCGTGGTCGTAGGCAGCACCAGGTGCGCGAGCCGCGCCGTGTCGGTCATGAACGAGTCGACCACGACGACGAACTCGCGCGTGGTCAGCGCCTCGGCCACCTTGGCCGAGTCGGGCAGCATGGCCGCCGGGTTGCCCGCGGTGATCCAGACCGCGCGCACGGGCGGATCCTGAGCCGCGAGCACCTCCGCCCCGAAGAGCGGCTCGCACAGCGTGCGCGGCGCGACCTCGGCGCCGCGGATGAAGTCGACGTCGAACGCGCCGCGACGCTTGTAGTAGAAGCTCACGCCACCGCCGGCGATGCCCAGGTTGCCCGAGATCGCGGCGAGCGCGTCGAGCGCGCGCACGATCGCGCCACCGGCCCTGCGCCGGCCCATGCCCCAGCCGACCAGGATCGCGCACGGCTGGCCGGGGCCGAGCCGCTCGGCGATGCCCTCTGCCTGCGCGATCGGCACGTCGGCCTCGGCGCACCAGGCGTCGATCGAGCGCGACTCGGCGAGCGCGCGGAATTCGTCCAGGTGATCGCAGTAGTCGCGCGCCGCCGGATCGGTCCAGCCGCGCTCGAACAGGATCCGCGCCACCGCCATGGCAAGCGCGAAGTCGCCGGCGGGGCGCACCTTGACCTCGACGTCGCAGATGGTCGCGGTCTGGTGGTGCACACAGTCGATCATGGTCAGGTGGGTGCCGCGCTTCTTCGCCGCGCTCAGCACCGGCAGCGTGTGCGGGCTCGAGACGTGCACGTTCTTGCCCCAGATCAGGATGCTCTTCGCGTTCAGCAGATCGAGGAGGTCGTGGCTGTCCTCGACGCCGAAGTCGATCGTCTGCGCCGCGTCGCCGGCGCCCGAGCAGATGTCGCCGCGCTTGATCGTCGTGGGCCCGAACTTCTCGAAGAAGTAATCGGACAGGTGCTTGAGCAGCCCCAGCGAGCCGCCGCTCCGGTAGTGAAAGATGGCCGCCGGGCCCGACTCGCGGCGGATGGTCGTCAGCCGCTCGGCGCACAGCGACAGCGCCTCATCCCAGCCGATCGCGACGAAGCTGCCGTCGGCCTGCCGCCGCATCGGCGACGTCAGCCGCTCGGGAGAGTACTGCGTGGTCAGGAAGTGGCTGGTGCGGTAGCAGAGGAAGCCGCGCGTGACCGGGTGCTCGGGGTCGCCCTGCAGGCGCGTGACCCGGCCGTTCTCGACGGTGGCCACGATCGAGCACGCGTCCGGGCAGTCGCGGTTGCAGACGGTCTTCCGCTTCTCCTGGAGGAGCTCGTTCACGCCGCGGAAGTTAGCAGGAAGTCGAGAGCGGGAGTACTGCAGCCGGGCGGAGGGCCGCCCGGTACAGCCGGGCGGAGTTTACTCGCCGGAAACGGTGAAGACACCGTTCGCGCAGGTGAAGCCGAGGCCCACCGATAGCGAGTCCTTCACGCCGTCGACGCGGGGCTCGAACGTACCGGCCGCGTTGAGCAGGTCGACGTCGGGCGCGAGGAGCGCCTTGATCAGGGTGTTGTCCTTGATCTCGGCGACCGTGATCTCGGCGTCGTCATTGGCATCGAACAGGTCGAGGATGGTCTTCGTGGTGCTGCTGCGGCAGATCATGCGCTCGACGTCGCAGGTCGTAGGATCGCCGCCCGCGTTGTCGGGGCAGACGTCGGCGGCCATCACGCACGCCGTCAGTTCGCCACCAACTTCGGGGGCGTCTTCCTGGACCGAGGCGTTCATGAGCACCTGGATGCCCGGGATCACCGAGCTGTTGAGCTCCGCATCGGTGATCGCGCCGCCGAGGACGCCATCGGTGCAGCCGGTCGCGGTCACATTGGCCTTGAGGCGCGCGCCGATGAGCTTCACCTTGATGGGCGTTCCTGCCGTCAGGGCGAGCTGGATCGTGATGTCGCCAGGGCCGCCCTGGAACTGACCACCGCTGATCGATCCGCGCAGCAGGCTGTCCGTCGGGCTGGTCGCTGAGACCGTGAACGCGCCGGTGCCGCCGAAGTCCGGACCGGTGACCGGGTCACCGAGGAGGACCTTCCAGCCCGCCGAGGTGTCGCTGGTCAGGTCGTCCGCCTGGAGCGAGTGCAGGAGGACGAGATTGCCGGCGGCAACCGACTCGGTGACGGTGGTCTGAATGTCCACGCCTTGGCCCTTCAGGGCCGCGAGGATGCCGCCGAGCGCGTTGTCGGGGCGGTCGGCGTCGTCGCCGTCGATGTTGAGGCCGTACTTGCGGGTGTCGGCCGAATCCTGCGGTACCTGGACCGAGTCGTTGACGTAGTGCGTGTACGGTCCCGTGAGCGGATCGGTGTTCACGTCGTCGTCGCCCCCGCCATCGTCGTCGCCACAGGCGATCAGCGACAAGGAACCAAGGAGAAGAGCGGCGATCGTGGACCAGCGGCTAACTACGTTACGGTTCATTTTCTGCCTCATCAGTGTGGTTTCGGTCGAGACGGTAACCTAGGACCTGTGGGCCGATCAAGCCTGCGCGGCAACAGGTCTGACCAATCTCTGAAATGACGCAGCGCGTCTAAGCTTCGGAATCTGCCCGCGATCTCGAGTTTTCCTAGTTCGAGCGAGCAGATAGAGTCGAAGATTCCGGGTGTAACGGCCGCTACAGTCCATGAGGTGACACTCGGCGACGACCGGACATACGATTGCAACACTCGGATCCACCCGGAGACATTCGCTGAAGGGA